>CACWNZ010000001.1 GCA_902762335.1 uncultured Ruminococcus sp.
GTACGGAGATCAGCGCCAGAGCGATGACGGAAATGATTATTCTTTTTGCCGCCGACTTTTTTTTCTTCATTATACCGCCTCCTCTGTATTATTTCAGCTCGGCAACGGTGACGCCGGAGTCGCCCTCGCCGAAGGTACCGAGACGGAAGGAACGGACGGACGGGTGGGTCTTGAGGTGCTTCTGTATCTCTTTGCGCAGAACGCCCGTACCCTTGCCGTGTATTATCGTTATAATGTGCAGCCCCTGCATTACCGCAAGGTCTATCGCCTTGTCTACGTCAAGCAGCGCGTCTGCGGCGTTCTCGCCCCTTACGTCTACCTCGGTAGAGGCGTTCACCCTCATATCGTTCCTGACCGTGCGCACGGCGCTTCGCTTTGGCAGGGTAACGCTCTCCTGCTTCAGCAGGCGGATATTATCGAGGGGAACTCTCGTTTTTATTATCCCCGCCTGAACGAGTACGCTGTCCTTTCCCGTTTCGAGAACGGTAGCCTTTTTGTCTATATCGAATATGAGCACGAGGTCGCCGCGCCTGAGCTCCCTCGGCAGTCTGTACTCCTCCTTTTCCCTGGTCCTTACGGGGTCTGCCGCCTCCTCCATGCTGCGTATATCCGCCCTGAGTTTCGCCTTCTCCTCGGGTGTTATCTCCTGCTTCTTTCTTATCGCCTCAAGCTCGTCAAGAACTCCGTATACCTGAGCCCTCGCCTTCGTTATTATCTGCTCCGCCTCCGTGCGGGCGTTCTCTATCTCTCTTTCGCTTCTCTGTCTGCTGCGCTCCGCCTCGGCTCTGGCGTTTTCAAGCTCCGCCTGCGCCTCCGCCTTAAGAGCCTCCGTTTCGCCGAGTCTTTGCTCAAGCTCGTTCCTGCTGTCCTCAAGCTTCCGAACGACCGCCTCGAACTTTGAATCCTCCATGGAAACAAGCTCTCTTGCCCTGTTTACGACGCTCTCGTCTATGCCGAGGCGTTCCGAAATGGCAAAGGCGTTAGATCTGCCGGGCATACCTATCAGCAGCTTATAGGTGGGTCTCAGCGTAGAAACGTCGAACTCACAGCAGCCGTTCTCTACGCCCTTAGTCTCAAGCGCAAAGCTCTTCAGCTCCGCATAATGGGTGGTCGAAGCTATCCTTGCGCCCTGCTGTCTTAGTCTTTCGAGGATAGCCGTAGCAAGGGCGGCACCCTCTACGGGGTCTGTTCCCGCGCCGAGCTCGTCGATAAGCACAAGACTTTTTTCATCGGCGGTTTCAAGTATGCGCCTTATAGTGGTAATATGCGCCCAAAACGTGGATAATGACTGCTCTATGCTCTGCTCGTCGCCTATATCGGCAAGAACGTTATCGAACACCGAAAGCTCGCTGTTGTCGGCGGCGGGTATCATCAGTCCGCACATCGCCATGAGCGAGAGCAGTCCGAGAGTCTTTAATGATACCGTCTTGCCGCCCGTATTGGGACCCGTTACGACGAGGGTATCAAAGCCGACACCTAACTCTATATTGGTAGGCACGACTTTATCCGCCGCGATAAGCGGGTGCCGCGCGTTTTTCAGGACTATCCTGCCGCTGTCGTTCATCACGGGAAGGGTAGCCTTCATCTTATAGGCAAGCTCCGCCTTAGCGAATATCACGTTAAGCTCGGTAAGAATGCGGTAGCTCTCGCAGATACTGTCCGCATAGGCTCCCAGCTCCGACGACAGTTCGGCAAGTATCCTGTCTATCTCGGTCTGCTCCTTCGAGCGGAGAAGTCTTATTTCGTTGTTCGCCTCAACAACGCTCATCGGCTCTATGAACACCGTAGCGCCGCTCGACGAGGTATCGTGGACAAGCCCCGGAACGGACGAACGGAACTCCGCCTTGACCGGCACGACGAATCTGCCGCTCCTTATCGTAACTATGCTGTCCTGAAGGTACTTCTGCATGGATACCGAATGTATCAGCTTATCGAGCCGCTCTCTTATCTTAGAGGCGGCGGCGGTGATCTTGCGTCTTATGGCAGCGAGCTCGGGCGAGGCGTTGTCGGCTATCTCGTCCTCGGAGAGAATAGCCGATGTTATCTTCTGTTCAAGATATTTATTCGGAGAAAGTGCGTTGAATCTCATATCAAGGCAGGTCTCTGTCGATGCCGACCTGTCTCTCCATTCGAGAACGGTGCGTATGACTCTCAGCAGAGCCGCCGCCCTCAATAATTCGAGGGGCGTCAGCACCGCGCCCGCCTGAGCCCTGCGCAGGGCATTGGTCATGTTATGTATATTTCCGAAGGCGGGAGCGCCGAAGCGCGCCGAGAGAGAATGAGCGTCGCTCGTTTCTCTGAGCAGCTCTCTCACCTCAAACAGTCCGCTCGACGGCTCTATAGCAAGAGCAAGCCGGGCAGCGTCCTCAAACGAGGTCTGCTCCGCAAGCCTTTCAAGTATTTTATCAAGCTCAAGGGCTTTATGATCTCTGTTCATAGCTGTTTTCCTTTTATATATTCGTATGGCTCAGCGCTCTCAATTAAGTGAACGCCTGTATCTGCTTATAGTAATCAAGTGTACGGAATCGTGTGTCGGACAGGGACAGGATATATTTTTCGGCGCAGTCGGAGAGCTGTCTGAGCGAGGTATCGGACAGCGTGAACGAAAATATCTTTTTGGGCTCGGCAAGGGCTATATATCTGAACGCCGTGACCGCACCCCTTGACAGCATACAGACGGTCTGCTCCTCCCTTACGCAGTCGGAGCAGAGCAGCCTGTTTTTTTCATATTCAAAGAACATGGTCTCGCTGTCGTATTTTCCGCAGCCCGAGCAGTAGAGAATATCGGGCATAGAGCCCGAGAGCACCGCAAATCTTATCTCAAAAACGGTCTTTACCAGCCCGGCGGGCTTGTCGGTGGCAGTAAGAACGTGCAGGCAGTTCAGCATGAGATCAAGAATTTCCGACGAATAGACGTTTTCGGGGATATTCCTGACGGCAAGCTCGCACATATACTGCGCCAGCGCAAGCCTTTGCAGGTCGAACTGTACGTTGTAAAAGGAGCGTATCAGCCTTGACTCGTCGATAACGTAGCTCGTTTTTCCTTTATATATACTCAGTTGGGAATAGCTGAACGGCTGAGTTGAGGCGAAGTTCAGATTTTTCAGATTCTTCGCGCCCCTTACAAATCCCCTGATTATCCCGCTGTCCCTTGTAAGCACGGTCACCAGCCTGTCGCTCTCTCCTACTGCCGTGTCTGTCAGGATCAGACCCTCCGTTTCCGTTTTCATCAAAATCCTCCGTTCGGTCACCCGCGCCGCAGGAGACACGGTCTGACCTTATCCTGCAATACGTGAGATAATCGCCGACACTTCCCGTTTCTGCAAAATTCCGCCATGCGGTGTTTTCATCCATACGTATACTGCCTCCGTTCCGGTATATATAATGTATGGTAATATTATAGCCGCAGTACAGCGAATTATTACAGAAATAATGTCACGGCGCAAAAAAGCGCTTATTCGTCAAAGCTGCTGCTGTCGTAGCCGAGACTGCGCAGTATGGCTTCTCTGTTTCGCCAATCCTCCTTGACCTTTACCCATATCTGAAGGTTTACCCTGCACCCGAAGAAGCGCTCCATATCCTGTCTTGCATAGGTGCCTATCTTTTTGAGCATGGAGCCGCCCTTTCCTATTATCATTCCCTTATGGCTTTCCCTCTCGCAGTAGATGACCGCGTCCATATCTATTATCTCCTTGTCGGGGCGCTCCTTCATTCTTTCAACGAACACCGCCGTCCCGTGAGGCACCTCCTTATCGAGCAGGCGCAGCAGCTTTTCTCTTATCATCTCGGCTGCAAGCACTCTTTCGGGCTGGTCGGTAAGGGTGTCCTCGTCAAAGAGGAAATCCCCCTCGTGCGCCTGCGCCCTCATCTCCTTTTTGAGAATATCCATGCCCGAGCCCGTCTGAGCGGAGCACGGCACAACGGCGCAGAAGTCGTAGAGCGAAGCAAGCTCCGCTATCTGCTTTGCAAGCACGGTCTTGTCGTTTATCGTATCTGTTTTGTTTATTGCAAGCACGGCGGGCAGTCCGAGCGAACGGAATTTTTCTATGAGCTGTTTTTCCTCCTCGGATATGCTTCTGTCCGCCTCTGTCACGAGAACGCACATATCCACACCCGCAACGGATTCGTTTATCGAGCGCAGCATAAAGCGGTCGAGGTCGTTTCTCGGCTTGTGCAGTCCCGGGGTATCTATGAAAACGAGCTGGCAGTCCTCCTCCGTGAGAACTCCCGTTATCCTCGTTCTTGTGGTCTGGGGCTTTGAAGAAACTATGGCTATCTTCTCGCCCAGAAGCCTGTTGAGTATAGAGGACTTGCCCACGTTGGGACGCCCGACTATTGCAATAAAGGCTGTTTTTCTTTCAGTCACTTTTTTTCTTCCCTTCCTTTTTTCTTCGGCGCGGCATTACTATAAACAATACCGACAATACCGCAGCGGCGCACAGCAGGCACAGAGCCGCCGTATTGCCCGCAAAAAATTCGTACGCGCTTATCCAGCCCTCCGCCGATGAGAACAGGATAACTCCGATGACCGCGGCAAAGACCGCAAGTATGAGCACTGCGCCCGCGGCGGCGTCCTTGGCTGTTTTTATCATGTCGTCACGCTGCGGGCATACCCTGTCGCACAGGGCTTCTATAGACGTATTTATCGCCTCGGCGGCAAGCACCCCGCCTATAGTCAGCAGAAGCAGCACCCATTCGCCGCGGCTGAAATTAAAAAAGCGCGCAAAAACGAGAACATACAGCGCAGCCACTGTATGAACTCTCATATTGCGCTCGTGTATTATACAATGAATGATCCCGCAGAATGCGTATACGAAGCCCTTTAGAAAAGACATCAGGTATCGTCCTGCATGAAGTAGCTTGAAGAGCCGGGCAGCCCGAGCTGTGTCATTACCTTTTCTTCCTTCTCGCGCATACGTATCCTCTGGAGTCCGTTGTCCTCATGGTCGTAGCCCAAAAGATGGAGCATCGAATGCGCCGTGAGATAGCCCACCTCTCTCTGCAGGCTGTGACCGAAGCGCTCCGCCTGCTCTACGGCGGTCTCCATGGATATTACGATATCGCCGAGTATCTTGGCGCCCGTTGCGGGGTCGGTGTCGTACTTGCCGTTTTCGCCCATCGGGAACGAAAGCACGTCCGTTACCGCATCCTTGCTTCTGTAGATATTGTTGAGCTCCTTGATCTGCTTGTTATTGACAAGTGTAACGCTTACCTCTACGGAGCCGCGGAATTCCTCCATAATAAGCACAGCGTTGCAGCAGCGCCTGATAAGCATACGCAGACCCGTGGGGATCTTGATCTCTTTCTGCTTGTTGGTAATTATTACCTTGATCTTATCCATTTCAAACTTCACCTTTCTTACTTATTGCTTCTGCCCTTACCCGAGGCAGCTTCGTACGCCTTTATGATATCCTGCACGAGTTTGTTTCTCACTACGTCCTTTGCCGAGAAGAACACCGTTTCTATATCGTCTATATCCTTGAGTATCCTCACGGCGTCCTTCAGTCCCGACCTCACTCCTCCGGGCAGGTCTATCTGGGTTATATCGCCTGTTATCACCATTTTGGAGTTGAAGCCGAGTCTTGTAAGAAACATCTTCATCTGTTCGGGGGTCGTATTCTGTGCTTCATCAAGAATAATAAAGCTGTCGTCAAGCGTTCTTCCTCTCATATACGCGAGGGGAGCGACCTCTATGTTGCCTCTCTCGACGTATTTCTGATAGGTCTCTGCGCCGAGCATATCGAAGAGCGCGTCGTACAGCGGGCGCAGGTAGGGGTCTACCTTGCTTTGAAGATCCCCCGGCAGAAAGCCTAACTTTTCGCCTGCCTCAACGGCGGGTCTTGTCAGTATTATGCGGTTGATCTCTCTTGCCCTGAACGCCGCCACCGCCATAGCCACGGCAAGATAGGTCTTGCCCGTACCCGCAGGTCCTACGCCTACGGTGACGGTGTTGTCTTTTATCGCCGTGCAGTAGTTTTTCTGTCCGAGGGTCTTGGGCTTGACGGGGCGCCCCTTCGAGGTTATGCAGATACAGTCGCCCGCAAGCTGCTCTATGCGGTGCTCGTTGCCCTCGTTGACGAGGGCCATACAGTAGCGCACGTTCTGCTCGCTGAGGGCTTCTCCCTTATTCAGCAGACCGAGCAGGCTTTCTATCACCTTGACTGCCCTTGACACGTTTTCGGGCTCTCCCGTGACCTTGAGCTCGGAGCCCCTGCACACCACCGATACCATGTATTCGTTCTGTATCAGTCTGACGTTCTCGTCAAAGGTACCGAACAGAGCGACTGCCTGCTCCATACGGTCGATATTGAGTATCTGTTCGATCATTAGACCACCCTGACTATTCCTGATGTCACATATTTTAACACGATGAGTAAAAATATATATTTGAGATATAATTTTTTCTATTATAACACAAAAATAGTTAAAAGTCACTATATTTTTTTGATTTCTTCAAATTTTTTTCAGAATAATCATTACTGTCCTCAGCTGTGGAATTTTTGTTGGTATAGAACGATCCCGGGAGTTTTCCCCGCCGCTGCGGAGGCAGAAAATTTTTTAAGAATCAAAAAGGCATCAGGATATTGAAATATCCCGCGGATCAGGGTAAAATAATAATAACACCGATCATGACTTGAAAAGGGGCAATTATTATGACCATAGAACAAAAGAAGAACGGCTCAAGTGTCTGTATCGCCGTTGCGGGCAGGCTTGACACCGCCACCGCGCCCGAGCTTGAGAGCGCCATACAGGGCGTACCCGGCGATACCACCCTGCTCACCCTCGATCTTGAAAAGCTCGACTATATCTCCTCCGCAGGACTCAGGGTGCTGCTCTCGGCTCATAAGGCGATCAGCCCGAAGGGAAAGCTGAAGATCGTAAACGCCAACGAAGCCATAACAGAGATCTTCGATATAACGGGCTTCTCGGCAATTCTTAATATCGGATAACGAGACTAAAAACACCCTCCGTCGGGCATTCGGCGGAGGGTGTTCTCATCTTTTTTCAGGTGACCGGTCATATCTGTAAGGGACCGTTCCGTATCAGCCGCATTATCCCGGCGGCATCGAGCGGTATGATATGCAGCTCCGAAAACGGCTCGGAGCAGGCGGCCGCCACCGAGCGGTTTTTCCATACCGCGGAGCGGTAATACCATATCCTGCCGTCAAAGGCAAGACTGTCCGTTTCGGGATCCACGCACAGGGAAACCGGCTCCACGCTCATACCGAGCCCCGCCGCCTTCAGTATGCTTTCCTTTATGCTCCACAGACGATAAAAGCGCTCAGGAGGGTCAGCCTTTATCCATTCCCGTTCTTCAGGGCAAAAAACTAAGGGCGCAAGCTTCAGGTTTTCGCTGCTTATGCCCTCGATGTCCGTTCCGAGCTCACTGCCGCCGAAGGCGATCGCGGCGCAGCCGTCGGAATGGCTCAGACTGAAAAACCTGCCCGACCGCGAATACGGCTTGCCGTATTTATTCAGGCTTATATCGGCTTCCCTCTCACCCGCGCAGCAGGTCAGCAGAAGCCCCGCCCCCATACACATAAGTCTGTCCTCATATCTGAGATAGCGCCGCGCTTTTTTCATTCTTTCGGGAAACAGAGCCTCGCACGGCTCCTCCCCCACCCTTGCAGCCTCTTCGTTTTCGATCGTATAAATATCCATTCTCTCAACTCCCCCGAAGCCTTCGGCTTGTAAATAATTATACGGCAAAGTCCGCGCACGGCGCAAGTTTTTCCGATCCGTACTGTCCGCCGTGAAACGACGAAATATCATAGCATTTTGCGAGGTCCCGTGCTATAATATATTTATCAGTATCGAAAAGGAGAGGGTAAAATGAAGATCAGAAACCTGACGGCAGGAATATGCGCCGCGCTCCTGATAGCTGCGGCGGCAGGGTGCGGAGGAACAGCAAAAAACAAGAGCAGTACGGCTTCCGCTGATACAGTATCGCAGACGGCTGCATTCACCACTCCCGGAGAGCGCCTTTCCCGGCTCCCGCAGGCTTCTCCCGAATGGGTAACGAAGCTTGCTGCCGCGCAAAACGCAAAGCAGCTGTTTATCGTGGCAGGATACGAGGGCTCGACGGCATGGGTATCAATGCATGAAAGGGATACCGACGGTAATTGGAAAATGACAGCCTCTACCCCCGGCTATATCGGCAGGGCGGGACTCGGCAAGACGAAGGAGGGTGACGCAAAAACGCCCGTAGGCACCTTCCGCTTCAACAGGGCGTTCGGTATTGCCGACGATCCCGGCTGCGCCATACCGTATATCAAGGCTGATGACGACACCTATTGGTCGGGCGACAGCAAAATAAGCTATAATCAGTTGGTCAGTCTGAAGGATCACCCCGATCTCAACACCGCCGACAGCGAGCATATCCTTGATTATCAGTATCAGTATCAATACTGTCTGAATATCAGCTACAACGAGAGCGGAACGGCGGGCGCGGGGTCCGCTATATTCCTGCACTGTCTCGGCGACAGAAAGCCCTTTACGGGAGGCTGCGTTGCGATACCCGAGGAGCAGATGTATTTCGTTATGCGGCACGTCGACCCCGAATGTGTCGTGGTTATAGATTCAATGGAAAGCCTCGGCGCGGAGTTCTGAACGCAGATGAGCGCCCGAAGGGCTGCCGTACAAAGCGTTACGGCAGCCCTTTTGTCAGTCCTTTGCAGCCCAGACCGCGCAGTACGCCTGTGTTCTTGCGGCAAAGCGATGTTCCCTGAGAAGCCCGCGCACCTCTGCTTTAGTGTACCATGCGGCGCTTATCTCCTCGACCTCGGAGCTGCTTTTCTCTATAGTACCCTCTGCCGTTCCCAGCACTACGGCGCCCGTTTCGTTTGAAAAGCCCACGGCGGAATAGCTCTCCTTCCAGGTCTCCTTTATCTCCGTCAGCCTCAGACCCGTCTCCTCTCTGAGCTCCCTTGCGGCGGCCTCGCAGAGAGTCTCGCCCTCGTCGATAAGCCCTGCGGGGAAATTATATATGCGTTCCCCCACTGCCATGCGGAACTCGTAATTGAGCAGTATCCTCTCGCCCGCGCCGTCGTGCATTATCATGATAACGGCGTCGGGCTTTTTTTCGTTAAGCTCCGATTGCCGCTTTATATCGGGGTCACGGCTTATCATCTCGTATATTTTTTTGCCGCCGCTCTCCGTCTCGTAATCTATGCTGTAGCAGGTGATATATTCGCCCTGATATTCCTTTTTTATGCCCTTGAATATCATATCAAACGCCCCTTATCGTCTCAAAATAAATACAGTCCCCGCCGCACCTGCCTTCAAAGGCTCCGCCGCAGACGGGCATTTCGCAGAGCTTGTGCGAATCGTCGTCATTCCGTCCTATCCTCTTGCGGACGTAGCCGATATTCCTGAAATTATCCTCCTTGCCCTTTTTTATGGCGGCGCAGGTATTTATCCATATAACGTTGCAGTCGTCATGGGCGCACAGGTCGAAAGACTGTCGGAAATCGTAGGAGCCCGTTGAAAAGGACGGAACGATTATCAGCGTGAGCCTGAAGCAGCGCATGAGCTGCTCCATATATTTTGTCGTAAGAAAATCCTTGCATATAAGGATAGCGATCCGCCCTATCCCCTCGTAATGCAGGATATTTACCACTAAATTGGTTTTTATATCCTCTAAAAAGGCTTCTCCGTCCTGCTCCCTGCGGTAAGGATACTGCTTGCTCTGACAGCAGACCTCGTCTCCGAAGCGGTCAAGCACGGTGACGGTATTCATACTATTTTCCCATACGGACGGCAGTATTATGAGCGAGGGCATTTTTTCCCGCTCCGAAGGCGGCAGGGCTTTCAGTCTGCCGCGGATATGATCCCGTGTCGCGCGGTTGCCGAGCAGCTCGGGAAAGACCATGATATCGCAGCCGTTTTCGGCGGCGTGCAGAAGCCTGCGCCATATCGCGCGGTTGTCCTCATCAAAGCTGCGGCTGTCGTATTCTATGCCGAGATACTGTATATCGTCTCGGATATAGGACAGCTCGGTATAATGCTTTTCACGGCGCAGGGGAGATACGGCGACCCTTAAGCAGCCTCGGGACGAAAGACCCTGAAAGAGTCTGTCCGACAGAAAAATATGCTTATCGATGAGCTCTCCGAGGACAGTGTTTTCGATGAGAAGGAAATTGAACAGGAAATTATCGAGTCTGTTATATGAATTTGAAAGCCTGTGACTGCGCTCCCATACGCAGGAGCAGCGCGGCAGAAGCCCTATACCTACGGTCTCGCGGTTGGTATTCAGCACCACCGAAAAATCATCGCGCTGATAAGCCGCTATCCTTTCAAGCAGCAGCCCCTTCATAGCCTCGTCAAGAGTCTGCGCAAGAACTATCATGGCATAAGGCTCTCCCCTGCCCGCGAGCGCCGTAATATATCCCTCAAGCGCGGAATACAGACCCTCGCAGAGATCGCCGTCCCTCAGCCGACGAACACGGAGCGTCTTCCGTTCCGCAGGCGTATCCTCAAACAGCGCAGAGACGTTTACGGAAATATCACGGAGCATTTCCTCCCTGCGCTTGCGGCTGAGACAGCTGAATCTCACAAACAGAGACTCGTCAGGGCAGGAGCTTATTATCCTTGAGCACAGCTCCGCCAATATATTGCATATCCGCGTTATCATGACCGTTCCCCTCCGTTCTCGGACGATCTGCCGCCCGCGTGTTTTGGGACTGCTCTAATTGTAGCATTTTCGGCGGGGTATATCAACGGAAAAACGGGATACCCGTAAAAATTTTTGCTGCGTTGTGTATATATACGGATCTTCTTGCACATTGTCCAAATTTATGGTATGATAATATCATTAAATTACCGTATCAAAGGAGTTTTCTTATGAGCAGTATTATCGAAAGAATACAAAAAAACATAGCGGACTATCCCGACCACGAAGTAATCGTCGATCAGGGCGAGAACAACAGCTTCACCTACCGTGAGTTCGATCTTTATGCCGCAAGAGTCGCCGCAAGGCTCAAAAAGCAGGGTGTAACAAGAGGTGATTTTGTCACCATCGAGCTTCCGAGAAACAAGGAGTATATCGCCTCAATGTACGCCGTATGGAGAGTCGGAGCGGCATTTGCGCCCCTGTCTCCGGCATATCCGGCGGAGCGTCTTGAATTTATCCGCAATGACTGCGACGCAAAGGCGGTCATCAATGAAAAATTCCTGCGTGACATCGAAAACGAGGAGCCGTTTTATGATATTGTGACACCCCGTCCGGAGGACCCTTCACTGCTGATATATACCTCGGGCTCTACGGGAAAGCCGAAGGGCGTTCTGCATACCCACGCGGGCATAGAGGATTCCATTGCAAGATACTCCGACTACGCAAAGCCGCCTATGGGCTTCCGCGCGGCACTCGGCGCGCCGTTTACCTTTGTCGCATCGGTACAGGGCGTATTTGCTCCGCTTTGTTCGTGTCTCACGGCGTATCTCATGCCCTATCAGGCAATGCGCGACCCCGTTCTCCTTGCCGATTATATCTATGAAAACAAGATAAACCGCACCTTTATCAGCCCGAAAATGCTCAAGGTGTTCAAGCCCAAGGGCGATTCACTCAAGGTGGTCTATACGGGCAGTGAGCGCGTCAGCAATACCTACAGCGACGACTTTGAGATAATCGTCAGCTACGGTCAGACGGAATCCGCAGGCGCCGTAATGATGTTCAAACTTGACAGGAAATACGAAAACACGCCGATCGGCAAGCCTATCGGAGATATACGCATACATATACTTGACGAAAACGGCAGCGAAGCCGACGAGGGCGAGCTTTGTCTTGCGGGAATATTTGCGGAGTGCTACCTCAATCTTCCCGAGCAGACCGCCAAGACCTTTATCGACAATCCCTTTGCCGACGAGGACGGCTATAAAAAGCTGCTCAGAACAGGAGATATCGTCAAAAAGGGTGAGGACGGCAATATCATCTATCTCAACCGCAGGGATTGGATGGTCAAGATAAACGGTCAGCGCGTTGAGCCGGGTGAAATAGAGGCTATCATCAAGAGCACCGACGGCATACATGACGCCGCGCTCAAGGACTTCAAGAATCAGTACGGTCAGGTATATCTTGTCGCCTATTACGTTGAGAGCTCACCCGTCAATGCCGATGATATAAAGGCGGCTATCTCCAAAAAGCTGCCGCCCTATATGATACCCGCCTTCTTTGTGCGTCTTGACAAGCTGCCCGTAAACGCAAACGGAAAGCTGGACAGAAACGCCCTTATCGCTCCCGAGGCAGGCAGCTTCAAGACCGACTATATCGCTCCCGAAACCGATATGCAGAAGGTGCTGTGTTCCGCCTTTGAAGCCGTTCTCGGTGTTGAGAACGTGGGCATTGACGACGATTTCTTCGCTCTCGGCGGCGATTCTATCAAGTGCGCCATGACTGCGGCAAAGTGCGGCGTGTATAAAATTTCCACCGCAGATATCTTTGCCGGAAAGACTCCCCGCATGATAGAGCGTCTGCTCATTCAGAAGGCGTCTGCAAAGAGCGTTGTCAAAAAGGAAAAGAAAGCAAGGATATATCCGCTGACCCCCTCGGAAAGAGGAATGTATCTTGAACAGAAGCTGAACGAAAAGTCGGTAGTCTATAATCTGAATATCGCCGCTATCATAAAAGGCTCAGATATTGAAAAGATAAAAGAAGCTCTTAATGCCGTTTTCAGGGCTCACGAGGCGTTCTACTCCTATTACGGCGAAGAAAACGGTCTGCCCGTTCGTATTCTCTCCGACAAGCTGCCCGAGATCAAGGAAAAGACCGCCGCAACCCGTGAGGAAGTCATTGACATAATAGACAGCTATGCGGAGCCCTTCGACCTCAATACGGGCATTCCCGTCAGACCTACTCTCTATTCCGTCGCGGACGGCAGCGTGATACTTCATCTCGCGATACATCATATCGCCTTTGACGGCGGCTCGGCAAAGACCTTTGTAAGCGAGCTGATCGACGGTCTTAACGGCAAAGAGATCACCGCCGCCGAGATAGACCTCTCCGACCTCTACAGCGACAGCCTTGAAGCAAAATATGAGAGCGGTCTGAAATATTACAGAGAGATTTTCTCGGACGGCGTACCCGTGAACGAAATGCCCACAAAGGGCAAGCGTCCGAAGGTGCATCCGCTTTCCGACCGTCAGATCGACTTTGATATAGACAACGAAAAGCTGAAAGCAATCGACAATACCGCCCGCAAATTCAGCGTGACGGAGTTTGAGCTGATCTTCTCGGCTGTGTCCATGACCCTCGGAAAATACACCTCGTCCGAGGACGTGGTTTTAGGCATTCCCACAAATATGCGCCCCAACGGCGCCGATAACGTCATCGGTATGTTCGTCAACACCGCTCCCGTCCGTGTACGCCCGAAGCGTAACGCGGAAATTCAGGATTATTTGCAGAGTGTCAGCGAAGCCGTGCGCAGCGTGACATACGGCGCATATCTGCCCTTTGAGGACGTTGTTGCCGAATTTGTAAAGCAACGTGACGAGTCCCGCAACCCAATGTTTGACGTGAGCGTCAACTTCATGTGGAATCCGCCAGCCTACAACAAGGACGGTCTGAGCGTTGAGATGTATTCGCCTCTCCAGAAGATGAGCCGCGATATCGGCATCGTCATACGCAAGGGCGCAAAGGGTCTGCACTTTATGGTGCAGTATTCCTCGGAGCTTTTTGAGGATACCCTGATAGAGAACTTCATCGAGCAGCTCAGATCGGCAATCGATCTGCTCGGCACGGCAGCAACGGTAAGAGATGCTCTTGTCCTTCCCGAAAAGCAGAAGGAACAGCTTGAGAAATTCGCCGTTGAAGCCGAAGAGGAAATACCCGTAACGCTGCTGCACAAGCTCTTTGAAAAGAGCGTTTCCGAAAACAAAGACAAGACCGCGCTCATCGCAAAGGACTGCACACTTACATACGATGAACTGAACAAGAGGGCAAATATCGTTGCCCATAACCTGATAGACAGGGGTATAAAAACAGGAGACAGCGTAGCCCTTCTTCTGCCGAGAGAAAGCTGCTTCTTTGCCTGTATGTTCGGCGTTAACAAGGCGGGAGCGGCGTTCATACCCTGCGACCCGCAGTACCCCGCAGACAGGATAAACCATATCATTACCGACTCCGAAGCATCATTTATCATCACCACAGCCGACAAGCTTGCGGATTATCCCGCCGACAAGGCTATCAATGTTGAGGACATCACAAAGGGCGCTCAGACGGAGAATCCCGATGTAGAGATGAGCGACCGGGAGCTTGCGTATATGATCTATACCTCAGGCTCCACCGGAAAGCCCAAGGGCGTTATGCTCCGGCACAGAGGTATCTGCAACTATCTCATGCCCCACCCCGCAAATTCACATATCTATTATCTGAAAAACAATGTCAGCACCTATCTTTCCGTGACGACCGTCTCCTTTGATATGTCATTTAAGGAACACACGGCAGCCTTCTGCAACGGCAAGACCCTTGTGTTTGCCGGCGAGGACGAGATGAATGACCCCCGCGCCCTTGCCGAGCTTATGGAAAAGTACAATGTTGACTGTATAAACGCGACCCCGTCAAGACTCCAGCAGTATCTTGAATATACTCCGTTCAAGACTGTCCTTTCAAAGTGCCGTCTTGTCATGTCCGGCGGCGAGGGATATCCCATGTCCCTGCGCGACACAATAAAGGAATGTTCAAAAGAAATAAAAATAGTCAATACCTACGGTCCTACCGAGATCACCGTCTCCTGTAACGCGGCGGACCTTACAAACGCTTCTCAGGTCACCGTCGGCAGACCGCTGCTGAATTATAACGAGGTCATCGTTGATAAATTCGGAGACGTATCGCCCTACGGCGTTGTGGGTGAGCTTTATATCGGCGGCGTGGGAGTTGCAAAGGGATACCGCAATCTGCCCGAAAAGACAGCGCAGGCATTTGTTGAGTTCGGCGGTCAGCGGATGTACCGCTCCGGCGACTATGCAAAGTGGGACAAGGACGGAAACGTGCATATCCTCGGCAGACTTGACAGTCAGGTCAAGCTCCGTGGACTGCGTATAGAGCTGGGCGAAATTGAAGGGCTTATCGCACAGCAGCCCCACATCAAGAAGGTCGCAGTAATCATCCGCAAGCTCAGCGGTCAGGAGAATCTCTGTGCCTACTTTACCGCCGATACCGAAATTGATATAAATGCACTCAGGGATGAGCTGAAAAAGCACCTGACCCATTATATGATACCCACTGCATATCTCCAGATGAACGAAATGCCCATGACCGCCAACGGCAAGACCGACACCAAAATGCTGCCCGACCCCGTTCCCGTTAGCCTCGGAGAATACGTCGCTCCCGCTAACAAGACCGAGGAGTTCTTCTGCGAGTCCTTCAGAAAGGTGCTTAAGCTTGACCGTGTGGGCGCTACCGATGACTTCTTTGAGATAGGCGGCACCTCGCTGATCGTTACTTCAGTCGTACTTGACGCGTCCGAAAACGGCTTCAGCATAACCTACGGCGACGTATTCAAATATACCACCCCGAGAGCCCTTGCTGAGCTCTTCAAGGACGGAGAGGTCAACGACACAAACAAGCTGTTTGATTTTGAGGGCTATGACTATTCAAAGATAAACGAGCTGCTGTCAAAGAACAACGTTGAAGCCTTCCGCAGCGGAGAAATAAAAGAGCTCGGGAATGTACTCATCACCGGCGCAACCGGCTATATGGGCGCTCACCTGCTTGCTGAGTACCTCAAGCGTGAAAGCGGCAAAGCATACTGTATGGTGCGAAAGGGCAGGTTTGATTCCGCCGCCGAGCGCCTTGAGAACATGATGTTCTATTACTTCGGCTCTGATCTTGAAGAAGAATTCAAAAGCCGCGTTGAGGTGCTGAACGGCGACGTTACCGACTACAAATACTTTGAGCCCTTTGAGACTCTGCCGATAAACACCGTGTTCAACTGCGCGGCAAACGTAAAGCACTTCTCCAACGGCACAGACATCGAAGACATCAACGTAGGCGGCGCCGTCAACTGCATAAAGCTCTGCCGGAAACTGAGCGCAAGGCTGATACACTTTTCCACCGTTTCCGTTTCGGGAACAACAGACGACATTTCCAAGCTCAGCCGCCGCGAGCTTGACGAGCAGACGCTCTATTACGGTCAGACCCTCGACAACAAATACACCTCCTCAAAGCTCATGGGTGAGCGCATGGTGCTTGAAGCCGCCGCAGAAGGACTTGACGCAAAGGTCATTCGCGTAGGCACTCTTGCCGCCCGCGAATCCGACGGCGAGTTCCAGATAAACTTCCTCACCAACAACTTTATGGGACGTCTGCGCTCCTACAGCCTGCTCGGCTGCTTCCCCTACAGCATGATAGAGAATCAGGTATGCATGGGACCGATAGACCGTTCCTGCGAAGCCTTCCTCAAGCTTGCAAAGACCCCGAAGGAATGCTGCGTGTTCAATGCGGTAAACAACCACACACTTCCGCTTGGCGATATTATCCGTCAGATGAACGAAAACGGCAGCAAGGTAGATTTTGTAGAGTACGAGGAATTTGCCGCGGCTCTGCACGAAGCCCAGAAAGACCCGGACAAAGCCGCAATTCTCTCAAGTATGACGGCGTATATGAACACCGCTCACGGCAAAAAGATAGTCGCCCTGCCCTTCAACGCCCACTATACCACACAGATACTCGCCCGCATGGGCTTCTTCTGGAATGCAAGCAACGAAAAATACGTGGGTGACTTCATCAACGTACTGCGCGGCTTCCTGTTCTTCCGCAAGGACAATCTCAAAAGATAAGGGGGCTGAAATATGAAACGCAGAGGAGATCTCCTCAACGAAAAATACCGCAGTCTGTTATGGGCGACCCTCGCAATGACGGCATCAAACTATCTCTCCGGGATACTTGACGGCATTATGGTGGGTCAGATGCTCGGTACCGTCGAGCTTTACGCTATCAACCTGACCACCTGTATCATCTTCCTGCGGAGCATCCCCATAGCCATGTTCACCTTCGGCGGCAACACCCTGTCGGTCATCAGAAAAAGCAAGCGCGACGGACAGGGCGCCGATACCGTTTTTACACTGTCCTTCTGGGCGGGAATACTTTCCACTATACTTATTTCGATCATCGGTCTTGCGGTGATAACCCCCACGGCGGAGCTTCTTGCTCAGGGAAAACAGGAGCTTGTCGGGCTCGTTATCGACTATCTCCTGCCCCTTTGGATACTGACGCCATTGGTGGCGGCGGTAAATCAGACAGCCGCCTACGCCCGTACGGACGGTATGCGAAAATTGGCGACCGCCCTTCCCATTGTGGCAAACGTGGTCAATCTTGGCTGCGACGGACTGTATATGGGCGTATTCCATTGGGGCGTTGCGGGTGCGGGCTGGGCGACCGTGACCGGCTATATTGTCGGAACGGCGATGACACTTATTTACTTCAAGTCAAAAAAGCGGACGGTGCATTTTACAAAGGAAGCTCTGAAAAAGCTCAGGGAGCTCGGAAAGATATTCGGTGTTGGTCTCCCCTCTGCCCTGATCTATGTGTGCAACTTCCTCAGGCTGTTCTTTACAAACGCCATAATACTTTCGGCGACGGGCGTTGTGGGCGGCAAGATAGCCTCTGTTTCCTTCTCACTGAACAGCCTTGCATTCATCTTTGTTGAGGGCGCGTCTATGACCCTTCTGCCGATACTCGGCGCGCTCTACGGCGAAAAGGATACCAACGGACAAAAGCTTACCCTGCGCTACGGCATGATCATCACGGTCGGTCTTTCGGTCGCAGTGTTCATCCTGTCAGAACTTCTGCCGGTACAGCTTGCGTCCATGTACGGACTTACCGACCCTGCGGTCACAGAGGTATTTGCGGCGACCTTCCGCATCTTCTCAATAAATATCCCGATACTCGGCGTTATCTACGTCATGCGCTCGTTCTTTCAGGCGACGAAGCAGAGAGGGCTTGCAAATCTGCTCGTCATGCTGGACGGCGTGCTTACGATAGTCCCTCTCATGTATTGGTTTTCCCATTATGATATCTATTGGCTGTGGATGTCCTTCCCGGTTTCAAAGGCATTAACGGTAATCATCACATTTGCAGCAATGCTTATCGGCAAAAGGGTAAAGAAAAAGAAAAACCTGCTCGGCATTGAGGAGCAGGACGGGATCGCTTTCGACTTTACCATAGACAATGAGGTATCGCAGGCAATAAAGGCGTCAGAGGAAGCTATAAGCTTCTGTCAGGAAAAGTCTCTTCCCGAAAACACGGTAAACGCCGTCGGCGTAACGGTAGAGGAGCTTTGCCACAATATTGCAACCTATGCCCGCTCATCCACCAACAAGACCGTTGACGTCTGTGTGCGTATCTTTGACGACAAGGTGAACATCCGCCTGCGTGACAACGGGGTGGAGTTTGACCCGACAGATTACATCGACACGAGCGGAAAGCGCATAACAGGGCTTACGCTTGTCAGAAAGCTCAGCTCGTCGATCAGCTATAACCGTGTTTTAGGCTTCAACGTGACAAACGTAACGATAAATTATTGACAGGGGGTATGCTATGAAACAGGATATACCCGATACGAAAAGCGTTCCTGCGGAAAGCCGCATATTTACGCTTAACAGGCAGACCTTTGAGGACGTGATAAGCTATATCGAAGAACGCTGCCGCGCCCTCGGCTGCGGTGAAAAGGCGCTGAGCCGTATTTCCGTGTCATCATCGGAAATTCTTGCAAATATTGATTCCTACGCCTACGAAAACGGCGGTGAGGTCGAAATAACGATCTCCCGCAGCGGCAGAAGGCTCACGATCACCTTCAAAGACAGCGGCGCGCCCTTTGACCCGCTCAGCGTAAAGCCTCCCGACGTGACGGCTCCGCTGAGCGAGCGTGAACCGGGCGGACTCGGAATATTTATCGTCAGAAAGCTGATGAGCAGTGTCAGATATGAATACGCTGACGGTCAGAACGTTCTGACCGTAGAAAAGGAGCTCTGAGATGAAGGATACGAAGATCATTATTGCGGGCGACCTTATGCCTATGCCCTGCAATTACGGGCTGTTTTCCGACGGAGACGCGCAGGCTCTTTTCGGAAAAAGACTCTGCGATATGTTTGCTTCGGCGGACTACCGGATATGCAATTTTGAAGGCTGTTTTACCGACGGCGACAATCCCATTGAAAAGACAGGTCCTGTGATAAAGGCACCGACTTCAACCATTAAGGCGATAAAGGCTCTCGGCATAAACTATGCCACCCTCGGCAACACCCACTCAATGGACAACGGCAGACAGGGCTATCTTGATACCTGCCGTACCCTTGAAGAAAACGGCATAGGCTATTTCGGCTGGGGCGACGATATCAATTCCGTCAGAACTCACGTCAGACTGACGGACTGCGGCAGGCGCATCGTACTTTATAACGTGACCGAGCTGTTTGAGAACGCTCCGGGTGAGAACACCCCGGGTGTGAATCTCTATGATGAATACCGTGTCTGTCAGGAACTGAAAGAGCTTAAAGCGGAGTGTGACCTTCTTATCGTGTTCTATCACGGCGGCATTGAAGGGTCGCATTATAACAGCGAGGTCATGCGGAAACGCTTTCACCGTATGGCGGACAGCGGCGCAGACGTGATAATTTCACAGCATACCCACGCGATCGGCGAAGAGGAGCATTATAACGGCTCATATCTTCTCTACGGTCAGGGGAATTTCTGCTTCCATTTCCGCAGTGAGGTCACCCCGCTTCTTGCCGAGGGACTCGTGCTTGAGATAGACCTCAACGACAGCGGCTTCACGGCAAAGCCCCACCGCATTATCCGCACCGAAAAGGGCTGCGTCTATGATGAAAAGCAGGAGCTTGATGAGTTCTATGCCCGAAGCAGAATGCACGACGCGCTTCTCAATGGCGACAGGGCGGCAAAAGAGGAGTTTGAACGGAACTTTTCAGAGGACTGCAAAAGCTGGCTGACCCAGTTCCTTCTGACCTTCAGGGGCATTGACCCCGAGATCGCAAAATTACGCAAGGAGCTTTCACCGTCAGAATTAAGGGATCATCTTATCTCCCTCTACCCCAGACCATATCTGACAGCTCTTCTGACGTTTCTGAAAAATGAAGAATTCAACGAGATCGGCAGACGGCTCCTGAGCGATCTGCTCAAAGAAAAACAATAAAGGAGAAAACAACAATGACGATAAAGACTTATGAAAAGGACGGCTCACCCGTCGTTGCACCCGAGGGAAGGATCGACCACGTTACGGCTGCCGAATTTGAACAGAAGATAAACGAGGTCGGCAGGGACAGCGATAAATTGACTCTTGACTTGGCGGGCGTAGAATACGTCAGCTCCGCCGCACTCAGAGTTATTCTGAAGGCAAACGATATGGTAAAGGACAAGGGCGGCATGATCATCATAAACGTAAACCGCAAGGTCATGGAGATCTTCAACGTAACGGGCTTTTCCGATTATCTTGACATCAGATGACAGCACGCCCCTAAAGCGCAAAGGAGCTTCAATAACAAAACCGCCGACAAAGCAGGCAGAATGACCCGTTTTGTCGGCGGTATTTTTGTTTTATGCATCATGATCTCCGTCAGCCGCTTTGTCGTCGGCAGACTTTCCCGCGCCCCTGTACTCTATGCAAAGCATCGTAAGATCGTCGAACTGCTCGGCATCCTTTACGAATTCGTTTACGGAGCGTCTGACGTTTTTGAGTATCTCCCCGGGGGCGGCGGAGCTCTGCTCGTTGAGCGCCCCGATCATGCGGTCGATACCGAACTGCTCCTGAGCCTTATCCGTTGCCTCGGGAACGCCGTCCGTATATAAAAACAGCTTGGACCCCGGGCTGAGCCGTATTTCGTATTCCTTGTAGCTCATACCGCTTATACCGCCCAGAACGAAGCCGTGCTTATCCCTGTAAAGCTCAAACTCTCCGTCGGGCTTCATCAGTACGGGATATTCATGCCCCGCGTTGGCAGCCGTCAGCCTTCCGGTAGAAAGCTCAAGTATCCCCAGCCAGACCGTGACGAACATATCCTCACGGTTATTGGCGCAGACCGCGGCATTGGTGTCGGTAAGTATCTGCGCGGGCGATTTTCCGCTCATGGCGTTGTTCGCTAAAATAATCTTGGAGGACATCATAAACAAAGCCGCAGGTACTCCCTTGCCGGATACGTCCGCCATTACGATGCAGAGATGGTCGTCGTCCACAAGGAAAAAGTCGTAAAAATCACCGCCTACCTCCTTTGCAGGGTCCATAGCCGCATAAATATCAAATTCCGCGCGGTCGGGAAAGGGCGGAAAGACACCCGGCAGCATATCGGCCTGTATACGCGCGGCAAGGGAAAGCTCAGTGCTTATGCGTTCCTTTTCGGCTGTAGCCTTTGTCAGATCCTCCACGTACCGTATTATCCTCTCCTCCATACGGTCGATAGATGAAGCAAGCAGGCTGATCTCGTCGCGGGTCCTTATCTTTTCCTCAAGCTTTTTGTCCGCGGCGGTGTTATCCGAAGCAAAGCGGCCCGCCTCGTTTGCAATCTGCTTGACGGGGCGCAGGATAACGCGGTTAAGATAGATCGACTGTCCTATGACGACAAAGATGAGCAGACCGAGCATAGAAAAGAACACCTTGCCCAAATAGGTGTTGCGGACGTTTACAAGGCTGTCCATTTGCCGCTGAACGCAAAGGATCGCCGTCGTTTTGCCGCTTTTGTCCCTTATCGGTATCATTGCCGTTATATGGGGGTCGGTCTCGATATAGCCCTGATCTCTTATGACAAGCTCATTATCCGAGCCTTCCTCATACAGTCTGCGGTATTTTTCTTTGTATTCATCGTTCGTCGTAGGGCGGACGTAGCCGAACTCATAGCGGGTGTAGCTGCTGTTTTCGTTGATAGTTGAAAACAGGAACGTGATATTATCGTAGGTCTTATCCGGCCGTATAACGTAAATAAAGGTCGAGCCCGAGGAATTGCACAGAGTCTCAAGCTTATCCGATACCTGAGTGTATTCCCGGGTTTTGCCGCCGCTTGCGTAGTAGTCGTCTATCCTGTCGCTGTCGAGGATCATAATGGCAGTATCGGCGGTATGCACGGCGCCGTCATAATACTGCTCCATAAGAGCCTGCGTAAAGCCGTTAAAGCCTATTATGCTTACAATGACCGAAAAGACGATCATCAGAACGGCAAGACCCGAAATGCTCTTGAATATTATGCTTACCCTCGGACCCCTGCGCTTTTTTTCCGGGGTTTTATTTTTTTCCGCCAACCGATATCCCTCCGATGATAAAAGTGTGAGCCTCATTTATACGCGGGCGGATAAGATACGCCGTAATACCGCACAGAAGCTCCTTTTTCTCCTTCTATTATACCTTGACGGCGCTCCGATAGCAATTATATTTTTTCATATTGCGCAGAGAACGGCAAAAAGGCTCCCGCCGGGTTTTTCAGCGGGAGCCTTGAACGGGCATTCCGGTTATTCGGTTTGACTTGAGCAGTCATGTGCAACGGGGGCGGATCACTCCTGCTCGCCCTTTCTGCGCTTCACGGCAAGGAACAGAGCTGCGGAAAGGCTTGCGACAAGCGCTGCCGAAACAGCTATAGCAGCTGAGGTGTCGCCTGTTTTGGGTGTGTTGTCGGCGGGCTTGACAGCGGAGCTCTCACCCGTATAATGTACTGCTATCTCAAGCTCGCCGTCGGAGAATACGAGGTTGAGATGATTCTCGCCGTCCTTGAGGAGCTTATCGGCAAGCTCCTTGCTGAAGGTCACCGCGCCGTTTTCAAGGGTAAGACCCTCCGTTTCGTCAGTTGCGGCAAGACCGCCGTCAATACGTACCGCGACAGTATCGGACTTTGATGTCGTTCTGATCACGAAGCCGTCGCCGCCCTTGCCGTAGTCGATAGTGGTATGCTCGGCAAGGATAGGCTCTGCCTTTTCTTCAAACATTGCGGTAAGATTCAGCGCCTCGGATACGGTGATCGTGATCGTTTCCTCTGTGGAATAGGTCTCGTCCGTATCGCTGTTCATCCAGCCCTTGAACTCCCGACCTTCATCGGCTTTTGCGCCGAGGATTACGGTATCGCCTACAGCAGCGCTCAATGCGAGGCTCTGCTTCGGGTGCTCATCGCTGAACACAGGCTCCGAGCCGTCCTCTGAAACAGCTATCTGACCCTCGCCCGCCGTGTTGGCTGAGATCGTCACGAGAGAAGCGTCTGCAAAAACCGCAGTGAGATCCAGACTTTCCGTAACGTCAACGGGAACTACGGGGCTCATGGAGAAGAACTCGTCCGTGTCGGTGTTTTTCCAATATACGAATTTCCAACCCTCGCTCGCCTTTGCGCCGATCCGGATAGTCGTGCCGACGTCGGCGTTTACATATAAGCTCTGCTTGGGCTTCTCATCGTCAAATTCGGGCACGCTGTCGTGATCGCTGAAGGCGACCTGACCGTTGCCCTCGGTGTTGACTGTTATCAGTACCGAGCCGTTGGCTGTCGTTATCGGCACAGTGTCTTCCTCGGGAGCCTCCTGCGCTGCGAATGCGGTGGTCGCCATAGAAGCTGCAAGAGCGGCTGCGATAAGGAGCGTGAGAATCTTTTTCATAATGATTACCTCTTTCTTTATTATTTTATTTTGGGAAAAGACGTAATAAAGGGAGAATAGTCCCTTCGATCATATTATATCACGCGCCGTCCACCTGATGTCCATTAAATCGCGGAGCTAATCAAAAAATCTCCGTTTTTGATAACATACCTTTATTACCGGTTTGTTACGTTGTATACAATGTCCTCTGCGTGATATTCCGCTGAGTGATCGGAGCTTGGTTATTTTTCTTACCTCTCGATCGCAAAATAAATATATCATAAAAAACCGGTCCTGCCTATATGCAAAACAGCCCCGATCTGTATACTAATTTACGTTTTACCGCCCGAATGCAGCCTAATTTACATATCGGCGTGAGATCATATACGAATCATGACCTTTCGCTGTCCACCGAAAAGCTATTATCCTTTTATAGCACGCCGTCCTTAAGCGGTGCTATCAGCAAGCTTGTATCGGATATGCGTTTATTCAAAGACCTCTGCGAGATGTTTTGTCAGCAAACTCATTTGCTCGTCCTCAATTATATTATTGATCGTATCATTTCTTTTTGCTTTTGATGACAACATATAACGACGCATGAGCTTCGCGCAGGGGTCTCCCGGCGTCAGATGATCGCCTTCCAAGCCCCGCTTTTTTCAAAAAGCCCGAGGATATCCTTATCAAGACTGCCCTCGTCCGCCATATCGTGAAGTATCCGTAAAGCCCTTTCCGGCGGGATAGGCTTTTTGTAGGGTCTGTCCTTTGCGGTCAGGGCTTCATAAACGTCCAGGATCGTCAGCAGACGGATCTCCTTTGAGATCTCGTCTCCGCTCCTGTGCTGCGGATAGCCCTTGCCGTTGAGCAGCTCGTGATGTGAGCTTGCCCATTCGCGCACAACAAGGTAATCATCGGGGAAATCGATCTTATCAAGTATCCTTGCGGTAACGGACACGTGACTCTGCATTATCGCCCTCTCCTCATCGGTCAGAGTGCCTCTCTTTATAGCAAGGCAGGTCAGCTCGTCCCGGGTCAGAACGGGCAGCTCCGTACCGTCCTCCTCCGTATAACGCTGCCGTGAGAGCTCTTCTATCAGAGCAAGATCGTCGTCGGAAAGAAAAGAGGAATTATTTATCCTGTTTATCGCCCCTGACCATGCGTTTCTCTGCTCCTCGCGGCTCTCAAATTCCTCACGGGTGATCCTTCCCTCAAGCATCGAGATACGGTCCAGCAAATGCATACGGCGGAATCTCTCTTCTATCTTTTCCGCCCTTGACCCGAGCCTTGTGGCTTTATCCATGACCTCCAGCGGGACGGAGAGCTTTCCCACGTCATGCAGCCAGATGCTTATCAAAAAAGCGTGCCTTTTTTGTTCGTCGAAGCTCCACTCGTGTCCGGTACGGTCAAGCCAATCCAAAAAGTCCTCGCCGAGCTTTACCATATTTTTGGTGTGGTTGGCGCTGTAGGGAGAGCGCTCGTCAATGGCGACCGAAAGCGCCTCTATGAGCGAATCCATCAGGGCGATAAGCTTATCGATGTATCGCTTTTTCATAGAAGCGAGATCGGTCATATCATTCAGAATGAGAAGCAGGGCGATCTTTCTGCCCTCGTTTTTGAGAAAGGACGACATCACGTAGATCGTCTTGGTGCCTGAAGGGGCTTCGTATTGTATCAGATTATAATGCGGTATCGGCTGACCGCCGACGGCATCTAAGATGATCTGATTGAACTCGTCATTTTTCTCATCGTCAAAAAACAAATTGCCAAACAGGTTATCCGTTAATTCAGCGCCGGTTTTTTCCAGAATATCTACCGTAGCCTGATTGAAGTATCGGATCCTTCCGTCAGGTCCGAGGATAAGTATACCCTCTGAAATATCTCTGAAAATGCTGTTCTGTATCAGTTTATCTTGTTCGTTCATGTCGGCATTCTCCTAAAATATAAATATCAGCAGGATCGGATCATCATTTTTTACTTATATTATAGCATACGATACCCAACTATTGTCCGACAAAGAGGTGCAGTTCATGAAACTTTGTAGTCTTGAACAAAAATGCCCGCTTATAATCGTGTTATTGCACACAAAAAGGACCCTCCGCCGTGATGCGTTTCCCGGCAGAGGGTCGGTTTTATTTATTTTTACGCCGCCTGAAGGAGTGAGTCCTCCGTCTGAGAAGCGGATCTTTCCGCTTCAGGAAAAAAAGAAGCAGACGGGGAGTTACCGTCTGCATCAAAAAAGACCGTGCTTTGAGCAATATGATCAAGAAAGAAAGAGAGGCGTCACCCGGATTCGAACCGGGGGATCGGAGTTTCGCAGACTCAGCTATCCGCACTGTCGTGTTCTTTATTTTAACATATAAATGGTGAGTAGTCAAACGAGTCTTAAGCTATTATGATCTCTCTTTTTATCTATTTTCTGAAGATAATCTCAATAAGATGATTATATCCTCTTTATGATTCGCCGAATAACAAATCCGGCGGAGCATAAAGAGGTCTTTTTTATTATACCCCTTATGCT
>CACWNZ010000002.1 GCA_902762335.1 uncultured Ruminococcus sp.
GCGCCGTTAAACCCGTACCAGCCGAGCCAAAGGATGAACACGCCCAGCGCGCCGAGCGCAATATTGTGGCCGGGAAAGGCGTTGACTTTTTGGACCTTGCCCGAGTTGTCACACTTAAATTTTCCAATACGCGGGCCGAGGACCTTTGCGCCGATCAGCCTCAGCACAGAGGGCAGGACCATGCACAGGGTCTACAGATCGCGCATGATAAGCATTATTCTTATGTCGGCGTTCTGGTCCAACCCGCTTACGGGTATGATATTCATAGTACCCGTAATAAACAGCGCCGCAAAAATAACGGGCTCGCAGTTTGCGCAGGATATCATAAGAGGCTCGCTCAATCCCGAGTGGAGCCCCGTTGCATGGATAATCTCCCCTGCCGCGGCAGGTCTTGCCACGCTTATACTTATGTGCTGGCTCATTTCGGCGCTTCTGTATTTTTTAAGATACGTCCGTCTGCGAAGCTCCGTTTTAGGCGAAAATATCATCATCTCAAGAGGTCTTATAAGCAAGACCATAACCTGCACGAGAATAAGCGCGGTATCCTCAGTAAGCATAGAGCACAGCCTGCTTATGAGGCTTTTGCGGCTGAGGAACTGCGCCGTTACAGTAATAGGCTCGGGCAAGCTCAAGGGCGACAAGGGACTTATAGTATCGGCTGAATACAGAGAATCGGCAAATAAATATATGACCGAGCTGACGGGCATACCCCATGACGAGACCGTGAGGATAGATGCGGCAAAGGGCAGTATATATTCCTACGTCTATTATCCCTGCATATATATCATACTTCTCACGGCGCTTTCGGTGCTTTCGTATAATTTCTTCCCGTTCAACGAAGCGATATGGTTTCTTATTTCCGTATTTTATATTATTCTTTTCTGGTGGCTGCTGTTCCGTATATTTGCCTGCAGACATTCCCATTTAGGAATTAACGAGAAGGCTCTCGTAGTATGCACCTTCAAGGGACTTACCCTTAAAAAGCACTATATTCCCTTTGATATGATACGCAAAACCGAAATATCTCAGATGTTCACTCAGGAGAAAAAGGGCAAGTGCCATCTTAAAGTAACTATCTACGGCGAAAAAAGACTTACCTATAAAATAAAACAACTCCCCCTCAGGGAAACCAAGGAGCTTCTGCTCAAGGCAGAAATGATGCGCAGCAAAATATCAGACTGAAAAAACACAGCCCTCCTTTTACGGAAGGCTGTGTCGTTTTTTATATGTCCTCGTCGTCGTCCTCATCGCCGTCATCATTGTCGCCGACGTCTTCATCCTCGTGCGGCGCTCTTGAGATAGTAGCTACCTTGCTGTTGTCGTCTATCTTCATTACGATAACGCCCTTGCTCGGTCTTGAGCATATCCTTATGGACGACGCCTCTATTCTGATAATAACTCCGCTGTCGGAGATGAGTATTATATCGTCGTCAAGATCTACGGCCTTTATAGCCGCCACCTTGCCGAATTTCTCGGTATGGTAGTTTGTAAGACCGCAGCCGCCGCGCGACTGTATCCTGTAGTCGCTCTGCGGCGAAAGCCTGCCGTAGCCCTTTTCGGATACGGTGAGTATGTAGGCGTCCTCTCTGAGTATGGACATTCCTATTACGCTGTCCCCTCCTCTGAGTGATATTGCCTTTACTCCGCGGGCAGTTCTGCCCATATTCCTTACCTCGTTCTCGTCAAAGCGGATAGCCATGCCGTTTCTCGTTGCAACGAGAAGCTGAGAATGACCGTCCGTAAGGCGTACCCATACCAGCTCGTCATCATCGTCTATATCAATGGCGATAAGTCCTCCCTTTCGGGTGGTCTTGAATTCCTCGGTGGCAGTCCTCTTGATAATGCCCTTCTTGGTTATCATAACAAGGTACATACCGTCGTCGCCCTCCTCGGGCATACGGATAAGCGAGGTCACCTTTTCATTAGCCGCAAGCGGGAGCAGATTGTTTATGTTCATGCCCTTTGAGGTCCTTGAGCCCTCGGGTATCATGTAGCATTTAAGCCTGTATACCTTGCCGAGGTTGGAGAAGAACAGCACGTAATCGTGAGTTCCCGCTACGAACATATCTGTAGCAACGTCCTCCTCGCGGCGGTTCATTCCCGATATTCCCCTGCCGCCCCTGCGCTGTGTGCGGTAGGTATCTACCTTCTGGCGCTTGACGTAGCCGAAGCTCGTCATCGTGATAACACAGTCCTCATACGGAATGAGATCCTCTATATCAACCTCTCCGCTTACGGATTCTATCTGTGTGCGCCTCTCGTCTCCGAACTTGGCTCTTATGGCGTTGAGCTCGGTCTTTATTATGCCTAAAAGTCTCTCGCCGTTATTGAGTATGTCCTTATAATCGGCTATCTTCTCAATAAGAGAAGCAAGCTCCTCCTCTATCTTTTCACGCTCCAGACCCGAAAGCTGTCCGAGACGCATGGCAACTATAGCCTGTGTCTGAGCATCGTCCAGACCAAAGCGCTCCGAAAGTCTTATCCTTGCCGTGGGCTGATCCTTAGAGCTTCTTATTATCCTTATTACCTCGTCTATAAAGTCGATAGCTATCTTCAGACCCTCTAAGATATGCGCTCTTTCCTCAGCCTTTTTCAGATCGTAGATAGTTCTTCTCGTAATAACGTTTACCTGAAAATCTATGTAATTCTGTATAATATCCTTCAGCGTAAGGATCTTAGGCACGCCGTTTACTATGGCAAGAAGTATGATGCCGTAGGTTATCTGCATCTGCGAATTTCTGTAAAGGCTGTTGAGCACTACGTTGGGAGATGCCTCTCTCTTGAGGGTTATCTCAATATGCATACCGTTCCTGTCGGAGTGATCGTCTATATTTGATATTCCCTCTATCCTCTTGTCCTTTACCATATCGGCAATGCTCTCTACAAGGCGGGCTTTATTTACCTGATAGGGAAGCTCGGTAACGATAATTTTATATCTGCCGTTCTTATCCTCTGCTATCTCGGCTCTTGCGCGGACGGTTATCTTTCCCCTGCCCGTTGCGTATGCGGCTCTTATACCGCTCTGACCCATTATGATGCCCGCCGTCGGGAAATCGGGACCCTTGATATACTGCATTATTTCCTCAAGAGATGCATCGGGGCAGTCTATAACGTAATTTACGGCATCTATTACCTCGCCTAAATTATGCGGCGGGATATTGGTAGCCATGCCTACGGCTATACCCGTAGAGCCGTTAACGAGCAGATTCGGGAATCTTGACGGCAGAACGGCGGGCTCCTTGCGGCTGTCGTCGTAGTTCGGTATGAAATCTACTGTTTCCTTGTCGATGTCGGTGAGCATCTCTACGCTTATCTTGCTCATTCTCGACTCGGTATAACGGTATGCGGCAGGCGGGTCGCCGTCTACCGAGCCGAAGTTGCCGTGACCGTCAACGAGCATATAGCGCATAGAGAAATCCTGCGCAAGTCTTACAAGCGCTTCATATACCGAGCTGTCACCGTGGGGGTGATACCTGCCCAGCACGTTACCTACCGTGGTAGCGCATTTTTTGTAGGGCTTGTCCGGGGTGAGATTATCCTCATACTGAGAGTAGAGTATCCTTCTGTGTACAGGCTTCAGTCCGTCGCGCACGTCGGGCAGAGCTCTTGATACTATTACCGACATAGAATAATCAAGGAACGACTTTTTCATTTCCCTTTCTATATCAACGTCTATTATTTTTGATGACTGATTATTTTCTTCATTATCCAAGCTGACACACCTCTTTCATGTTCGGGCATTTATTTAGAAAATATTTTATCCGCCGACTACGGAAGCCTGAAGCTTATCGTAAAAATCGGGCATAAGCTTTTTAAGATTCACC
Source organism: uncultured Ruminococcus sp. (assembly GCA_902762335.1). Taxonomy (GTDB): domain Bacteria; phylum Bacillota; class Clostridia; order Oscillospirales; family Acutalibacteraceae; genus UBA1213. The sequence continues at coordinate 3,825 of CACWNZ010000002.1, forward strand.
GGTCGGAAGGTCTGCGAGCTTACAAAGCCATGGGTAGTGCTGCCCTGAGCCATAAGCACGCCGTTGAGCATGACCTTATAGCCGAAGATTATCTTTGCGGCGGATACCTTGAGAGTATCGGTGATTATTATGACCTCGTCCTCATAATGCACGGGACGGAAATATCTGCAGCTGAGCTCCGCAAGCGGGAGCATTACTCCCTGCTTTTCAAGCTGAGTATAGGTCATGCCCGACTGCTTTATATATTCCGTTCTTGCCGCCTCAAACCATACGGGATAGACGGAATGGTGTATTATTCCCATCTGATCGGTCTCTGCATATCTTGCAGTAATTCGTGTTTCACAGCTCAACCCGGTACACTCCTTTATTATTCCTTAGGTCTTGCGCCCGATATAAGTATCGCCTTTACCTCGTTGTATATCTCGGGCTCGATGACTCTCTGAGGAATAGCGAAATTTCTGTTTTTCGGGGCGAATATAAGATATATCCCGTCAAATTCCTCTATCTCGCAGCTTCCGTCAAGCTCTATGCTCCATGCGCCCGCGCCGCTGCCTATGTCTATGTGGTCGGGATATATTTCCGCCTCTATTTTTTTTCCGTTGGCGGCAAGCCTTGCGGCGCTTTTTATGTGCAGATGAGGCACGAGCCATACAACGGCTATCATCACAAGGCAGAATATCGCAAAAAACAGGTTATAGCCCTTGTATTTTCCCTCGCTGACAAAGAACGCCCAGGTAAAGCTAAGGGCGCCGACGGCAAAGACAACGCTTGAAAAAACTGCCCTTGCTCCCTTTGTCTTATACATATCGCTGTGCTCAAGACACTTATACATCTCGTCCTGAGTCAATGTGTAGGATATTCTTATGCCCGTTTCGGGTATCTCGTAATCCTCCGCATCGTCGTCTGCCACAAGCTCAGACTCGGACCCGTCCCACCCGGGATTATCCTCGTTTTCAGTTTCTTCCTCTTCTTTGGTCATATTCTCGTTTAAACTGTCTTCAATATCTTTCATATCTGTTCCTCATAATAATTATTTACTGTCTGCGGTATCACGGAAAAAGAACTCCCAGACCGTAGCAGTTAGTGCATTGCTGCTGTTCGCCGCTTACCTCCGTGTAGCCTCTGCCCGAGCATTCGGTGCATATAAGGGGTGTCATAAACTCGTTGCCCTTCTGAACGGTCTCGTCGTTCATCTTGACGTAGAATCTGTCCTCATCGGTGTTGTATTCAAGCGCGACAAGACTCGGCTGAGTTACCTCGTTTATGGTCGCAAGGAAAAGATAATAATATACTCCGTTATCTATGCCTATACAGCACTGATCCTTGTATAATATGCCGCTTTTCAGACTATCATAGCTCATCTTCACATACTCCTCGTTGGAGTCGGCTGTGAAATTCTTAGCAAAGCTTTCGTAGCTGCTGTAGTCGAAGGAGTTTAAGAGCTCCGCAAATTTCTGATCGTATTCCGAAGCGCTGCTCTCTCCCTTGCTGCCGGTCTGAGATGTCTGAGCGCTGCTCTGCGATGAGCTATCTGAGCTGCCGTCTGACTTATTGCAGCCGCACAGCATAAGCATTGATAATGCTGCTGCCAAAACAATAACGGTAAGTTTTTTCATATCTGTACTTCCTTTATACGTCAAGATTCTGAACGTACTTAGCATTCTTCTCGATAAAATCTCGTCTCGGCTCTACCTTGTCGCCCATAAGTATAGTGAACACCTCGTCTGCGGCGGCGGCGTCCTCCATTTCTACGCGGAGCATTATCCTCGTAGCGGGATCCATAGTAGTTTCCCAGAGCTGATCGGCATCCATTTCACCGAGACCCTTATATCTCTGTATCTCGTATTTGCCTCCTAACTGCTCCATTATCTTATCCCTCTCCTGATCGGAATAAGCATAGTGGTGCTCCTTGCCCTTGGTTATCCTGTAGAGAGGCGGCTGCGCAATATATACGTGACCCTTCTCTATGAGCGGGCGCATGAATCTGAAAAAGAAGGTCAGCATAAGCGTTCTTATGTGAGATCCGTCGACGTCGGCATCAGCCATTATTATTATCTTGCCGTATCTGAGCTTGTCGAGATCTATTTCCTCGCCTATGCCGCAGCCGAGAGCGGTAATTACGGGCATGAGCTTATCATTGCCGTAGACTCTGTCGAGTCTTGCCTTTTCTACGTTGAGCATCTTGCCCCACAGCGGGAGTATAGCCTGAAAACGCCTGTCTCTGCCGCCCTTTGCAGAGCCTCCTGCCGAGTCGCCCTCTACGATGTAGATCTCTGTCTCCTCGACGTTTCTTGACTGACAATCGGCAAGCTTGCCCGGCAGACCCGCGCCCTCCATGGCTGTTTTTCTGCGCGCAAGATCTCTTGCCTTTCTTGCGGCATCTCTTGCCCTTGCCGCCATGAGCGCCTTATCGAAAATAGCCCTTGCCGTTGCGGGGTTTTCTTCAAGATACTGCTCAAGCTTTTCGCTGACAAGCTTGTCTACAAGCTTTCTCATCTCGGTATTGCCCAGCTTTGCCTTCGTCTGGCTCTCGAACTGCGCGTCCTTGAGCTTGACGCTGATGACCGCCGTAAGACCCTCTCTGACGTCCTCACCGCTGAGAGACTTTTCACCCTCCTTGATGAGATTGAACTTCCTTGCGTAGTCGTTCATTACCTTTGTGAGCGATCTCTTGAAGCCCTCCTCGTGAGTGCCGCCGTCGTTTGTATGTATATTATTGGCAAATGACAGGATAAGCTCGTTGTAGCTTTCGTTATATTGCATCGCTATCTCTGCCGATGCCGTGTCGTCATCGTTCTTTGCCTGAAAATGTATTATATCCGGGTGTATTACGTCGAGCGCTCTCTTTTTGTGTATATATTCTACAAAGCTTGATACTCCGCCCTCATAGCAGAAATCCTCGCTCTGTATATTTTCGGGGTCGCGCTCGTCTATAAGAAATATATGTACTCCCGCATTAAGAAAAGCCTGCTCGCGGAGCCTTGTAGAGAGTACCTCATAATCGTACACGTCCGTTTCGGTAAAGATCTCACGGTCAGCCTTGAAGGTAACGGTAGTGCCTGTCTGTGTTCCGGTACCCGTGACTTCAAGCTCGGTCACCTGATCTCCTCTTTCAAATCTCTGACGATAGGTTTTCTCTCCGTCGCAGACCTCTACCTCTGTCCATTCGGACAGGGCGTTTACTACCGACGCGCCCACTCCGTGCAGACCGCCCGCGACCTTATAGCCTCCGCCGCCGAACTTTCCTCCCGCATGAAGCACGGTAAAAACGACCGTTACGGCGGGAATGCCGAGCTTGGGCTGAATACCCACAGGTATGCCTCTGCCGTTATCGCAGACCCTGATTATCTCTCCGGGCAGGATATGCACCTCTATTTTTGTGCAGTAGCCTGCAAGCGCCTCGTCTATAGAGTTATCTACTATCTCATAAACAAGATGATGCAGTCCTCGCGGACCTGTTGAGCCTATATACATTCCGGGGCGCTTTCTTACCGCCTCAAGACCCTCGAGCACCTGTATTTCGTTCGCTCCGTATTCTTCCGTAGTCTGAGAAATATCATTCCGATCCATTATGTTTTACCTCCTTTTACGCAGCGAGCCATTATCGTTTTTTATCTTTATGAGTCGTTCGTTCTTTTTTTGACAGAGCTGTCAGTCTTATAAATTTTGGTGATATAACAAAGGCTGCGATTATCACTGCGGCATCTGTCAGAACTATCATGAAAAAGGTGTTTTTGCTTATATCATCGGCGCTGTGAAAAAGCATAAGATTCACTGCGACCATTATTATGCAGGCCGCTATCACGGGAATAAACCTGAAGCCTCTTTTTATGCCGAATTTTTTGCGGCAATGATAGCATTCATGCTCCCTTCCCCTGAGCGATATAATATCCTTATATCTGTAGACCGTCCTGCAATAGGGACAAACCTGATATTTAGGCATATATTTCCTCTTTTCATTATCTGTAAAAGAATAATATCAGAAAAAGCCCTTACTCCTGATCTTCCTCCGGGGATTTTTCATCATTCAGGCTCTCCTCAGCGGGAGCCTCATCAATTTCGGGAGCCTTTTCCTCATCGAGAGGAGCGTCCTCCTCCCGTCTGAATATTTTTACGTCATCAGCGGGCTCCTCCTCTTCGGCAGGAGTATCCTTGTTTATCTCAAAGGCTATTTTTGTATTCTGAATGTCCTCTATTTCGCCGTTTTCATCGGGCGCTGTCTGCTCGGCGCCGTCGGTGTTTTTCTTTACGGTGCTTTTTGCCCTGAGAAATTTTGCGGAGAAATCCTCGTCGACGTCAAGATTGACAGGCTTGGTCTCTGTCTGCGGAGCTGCAGGAAATACCGCCGGCTCGTTCGGAATGACCGCCCCTCTTTTTTCAAGGAGTCTTTTTACGGCGGACTTATCCTTACACGGGGCAAGTCTCACAAAAAAGGGTATCATGATATAGAATATCATGAAAGGCGCAAAAACACAAGCCATGCCTAAAAAGCTGCCGTGATCGCCGCCTATTGAATACAGAACGACTATAAGCAGCGCAACTATGCACACCATGCTTGCAAGGGCGTATGCTCCCCTGCTTATTACAACGTTAGAGATGCACTTGCACGAGCCGCAGTTGAATTCTCCCTTTGTTTTTAAGAACATTGCGCCGGGATAGGATATTTTTTTGTGGCAGTACGGGCATCTCGGCAGTTTAACTTTATCTGACACCGATGATCCTTCCTTTCTTGACCTCAGTCTGCAGTATTATTTATCTGTGACGCCCTTTTTATGAGCGTCACGGGTGATAGCTGACAAATATATATTCTTTCCTCATCATTTTCTCTGCACAGCACGAAGGACTTCGGCAGTTCGGCGGATACGTTGATTACTCTGCCGCTTTTTTCAGCCTTTGAAAGATACTCTCTCGTCCTGTGGGACAGCGTGGAGCTCTCAAGGTCGAAAATGCCTATCAGATCGTCCGTTCTTATTATCGTGTCGTTTCCGAGATGAAGATACAAGTCTATTCCTCCGCTTTGGTTATTTTTCCGTTATTCATGCGGAATATTGCTTCAGCGCTCTCGGCTCTTTCGCAGCAGGTTATGAACACCTGCATTCCCTCGAGCCTGTTGAGCAGATAGCTCTGTCTTTTTATATCAAGCTCGCTCAGAACGTCGTCGAGCAGGATAACGGGCTTTTCGCCCACTCTTTCTCCGGCTTCGGCTGCCTCTGCAAGCTTCATTGCAAGAACGGCGCTTCTCTGCTGTCCCTGAGAACCGAAGCTTCTGGCGTCCTTATCGTTTATTTTTACTATGAGATCGTCGCGGTGTACCCCCGCAGAGGTATATCCGCAGTAAATATCATCGCTTCTTCTCTGTGTGAGAGACGATGTGAGAGCCGTCTTTATCTCCTCGGCGCTGCCGCGGCAGACAGTTTTGTACTGTAGTGATAGTCTTTCTCTGCCGCCGGATATACCGTCGTAAAAGCCCTGCGCAAGCTGAGAGAGCGAGCTGACGTAGCCCTGTCTTTCGACGGCTATTTTGGCGCCCTCTGCCGCAAGTCTTTCGTCCCATATATCAAGCATATCCTCAAGCTCTCTGTGTCTGGGTATATCCTTGAGCAGGGCGTTTCTTTCGTTGAGCATTCTTTTGTATCGGCTCAGCAATACGGCATAGGCAGGCTTTATCTGACAAAGCGCGGCATCTATGAAGTTTCTTCGCTCCTCGGGACCGCTTTTTATAAGGCTCAGATGATCCGGCGAAAAAACCACCGCGCAGAAGCTGCCTATTATCTGTGACATATATTTTTTGGGAACGTCGTTCAGCACGGCTTCTCTTTTTCCGCCGCTTATGGTAATAGCTATGCTCTGCTGCCGTACTGCCGTCTCAAAGCTAAGGCTTATACGGGCAAATTTTTCTCCGAAGGCAACAAGCTCGCTGTCTTTGGAGCCTCTGAACGAGCGCCCGCCCGTGAAAAGCCATATACACTCAAGAAGATTAGTCTTACCCTGAGCATTGTCACCGCAGATTATATTTATTCCTTCGGATGGGAAAAATTCCGTATTTTCAAGATTGCGGTAATTCTCGGTCTTGATACTCTTTATCAGCAAGTCAGCACACCTCGAAGCTTCTGCCGCCGCAGGTCACTTTGTCGGCCGCTCTTATTTTCTTTCCTCTTTGTGTGCATACCTCACCATTTACGAGTATTTCCCCGTTCTGTATGGAGAGCTTGGCCTGTCCGCCGGTATCAAATTCCCCCGTAAGCTTGAGCAGGTCGCAGAGTCTTATATATTCTTCGTTCTCTTTAAGAGATATTTTTTCATCTTTCATTTCTTAACCTCACGGGAAGCACAAGGAATATGAAGCTGTCTCCCTCGCTGGGAAGTATGACCATCGGGCTGAGGGGGCTGTTCATTTGGATCTTCACCTCGTCTGTGTCGGCGTTTCTCAATGCGTCAAGCATATACTTGTTGTCAAAGCCTATTTCAAGGTCCTCGCCGTCTATGTCGGCTTCAAATTCATCGTTTGCCTGACCCAGAGGAGTGTTGCACGAGGTCTTTATCATACCGTTTTCAATACGGCATCTTATGGGGCTCTTCATTCTTTCGTTGAGGAGAAGAGACATTCTGTCTATGGAGTTTATGAACTTTCTTGCGTTTACCCTTATCTCCGTTGAGTGATTCGGCGGGATAGCCGTTTTATAGTTCATGAACTCTCCCTCTATAAGCCTTGTGATTATAGAATAGTCGCCGATATTGATCACGACGTGTCTGTCGCCTGCCGATATGGTGACGTTTTCGGTATCGTCGTTTATGAGCTTTTCTACCTCGGAGAGGGATTTTCCCGGGATTATAAAGCTTTTTTCTCCGTCAAAGTCTATATCCTCCTTGCGTATGGCAAGTCTGTAGCCGTCAACGGATATTATCTTTATGGTTTTGTTTTCTATCTCAAACAGAGATCCCTTGTGAGCGGGCTTTATGTCCTTGTCGGATACCGCATAGATAGTCTGTCTTATCATGCTTGCAAGGGCTTCTCCGCTTATTGTTATAGGGTCGCTTACCGATACCGTGGGAAGCTCGGGGAACTCGCTGTCCGGTATTCCGATTATCTTATAGTCGGATTTTCCGCTGGATATATAGACCGTGAGTCTGTCGTCGGTCTCGATGCTTATCTGATCCTCGGGCATTCTCTTTATGATCTCCGAGAACAGCTTTGCGGTTATTACCGCTGCCCCCTCTTCATATATCATAGCGTCTATGCTTGTGGTTATGCCTATCTCAAGGTCATAGCCCGTAAGCTCGAGTCTGCCGTTTTTTGCTTTGACAAGTACGCCCTCGAGCGCGGGCATTGTCGATTTTGAGGACACTGCCCTCATAACATTCAACACCGACTCGGTAAGCTTTTGTCTGCTGCAGGTGAATTTCATTTTATCAGTTCCTTTTCGGTTTGGTGTTTTGTTTATATATATATATTTCAGTTATAGTAATAGAGGCTGTTGATTTGTTGATAAGTCCGATTTTCCCTGTAAATATCCGTCCCCGCGAATTTTCACCGATGTTGAATCGCGTTTTATTGATGTTGAAGTTTTTTGGAAATATTTTTTTATTCAACATCGGTGTTGAGTCATGTTGGTGGAATGTTGATAACTTGTTGAGGCTCCGGGGTATTTCTTTTCAACCCGAAAAACGGTATTTCAACCGGTTTTGTTGAATAGTGGAAAATCTTTCAACTGTATATAAGGGTCATCTGTCCCTTATATTCTTTATGATGTCCTCTACTGTGGATCTGAGCTTGGAGTCCCTCTCCATGTTCTTTTCTATCTGATTTATCGCGTATACGATGGTAGAGTGGTCTCTTCCGCCGAATTCGTCGCCTATGCTCTTCATTGAAAGAGAGGTTATCTCCCTTACCGCGTAAATGGCTATCTGTCTTGCGTTTGATATGGTGCCGTTCCTCTTTGAAGAGCGTATGTCCTCGCTGGTCACGCCGTAGGTATGGGCTACCTCGTCTATTATCTTCTCTACGGTGAGCGGCGGCGGCTGGTCGTTGTTCAGAATGTCTGAGATCGTCTTCTGCGCTACGTTTATGGTTATCTTTTCTCCGTAGAGCTGATTCTTTGCCTTGAGCTTCTTTACTACGCCCTCAAGCTGTCTTATGTTGGACTTGAGCCTCGTGGCTATGTATTCGGTAACGTCGTCGGGCAGGTTGAAATCAAGCAGCTCTGCCTTTCTTTTTATTATAGCCATTCTCGTTTCATAGTCGGGGGGCTGAATGTCTGCCAAAAGTCCCGATTCAAAACGGCTGCGCAGTCTGTCCTCAAGCGTTTTTATCTCCTTGGGCGGGCGGTCAGATGTCAGCACTATCTGACAGTTTGCTTCTCTGAGCGTATTGAAGGTATGGAAGAATTCCTCCTGAGTACGCTCCTTGCCGCCTATGAACTGTATATCGTCCATAAGAAGTACGTCGGACTTTCTGTATTTCTGCCTGAATTCGCTCGTGGTGGCGTTCTGCAGCGACTCGATGAATTCGTTTGTGAAATCATCGCCCTTTACGTAGGTTATGGTCTTTTCGGGGGTGGTGTGCATTATCTCGTTCCTTATGGCATAAAGAAGGTGAGTTTTGCCGAGTCCCGAGTTGCCGTAAATGAACAGAGGATTGTACGCCTTGCCGGGATTCTGCGCAACGGCAAGAGATGCCGCGTGGGCAAATTTGTTTGACGACCCTACTATAAAGGTATCAAAGGTATATTCGTAGTCCTCGTCGCTTGCAACGTCGTTTGTGTCGGTATCGGCTTTGTTCTCCTCCTCGGGTATTATGAAGCAGATCTCTATTCCCTCGCCGAAAACGCTTGCAAAGGCGTCGTTGAGCAGCTTCATATATCCGCGCAGAAGGGTCTGTCTGTGAAAATCCGCCGGTACCATGAGCGTCGCCTTGCCCTGCGCAAAGTCAAGGCTTACGGGCTCTATTTTGCTTATCCATGTCTTATAGGCTACTTCGGTCATCTGTGACCTGCAGTATTCGCATATTATGCCCCATGCTTCATTGAATGAATCCATAAATCTTTTATTCCTCCCTGTCAGAATTCTTTGCGGCAGTATTTGCCGTTCCGCTTATATGCGGTGCAGCAGCTCTTTTATTGAGCTGATCGTCGTTTACCGCTGATAAACACTTATACAATTATAAGTATACCACGTTTATAAATAATTTTCAACATCGATTTTGAGCGCGGTGGAAAAATCCGTATATGCGGAAAGCCGCCTTTTTACTGCAATGGCAGGTATATTATCGGATTATTATACTTTTTGTAGAAAAGAAATTTCGGTCAAACGGTTGACACGGGAGTATGTTTTGGTTTATAATTCTACAGTGCAAGGTTATAACTTGGATACTACTTATGGTACTGCTGCGCAGCTCCGGGGACTGCAAAAAGGCTTTTGGAGCGCGGCATTTGCGTACCCGACCGAAAGGAGGAAACTCTGATGCTGAGAACGTATCAGCCTAAGAAGCTCCACAGAAAGAAGGAGCACGGCTTTAGAAAGAGAATGTCAACGTCTAACGGACGCAAGGTTCTGTCCCGCAGAAGAGCAAAGGGAAGAAAGAGACTGACCTATTGATCTGCGCTGCGGATCTCCGGTGTCAATGACAGGCTGACGGTCTGAAATTTGTGTTATTTGGAAGATGAGTTATGAGTGAGATCATCACCCTAAAGGATAATAGAGATTTTCGACGTCTTTATAACCGCGGCAGGTCCTTCGCCTCGCCCTTGCTCGTTACTTATATAATGAAAAACAGATGCAATGAGGTAAGGATAGGCATTACTACGGGTAAAAAGATCGGCAAGGCCGTTATGCGCAACAGATCGCGCAGGATAATAAGAGAGGCTTACAGGGAGCTTGCGGACAGCATAAGACCGGGCTACGACCTTGTGTTCGTCGCAAGAGCAAGGACTCCCTTTGTAAAAAGCAGCGATATTCTGCGTTCAATGAAAAAAGAGCTGAAAGATGCGGGTGTCTTGAAATGAAGCGCCCGCTTATTTGGCTTATAAGGTTTTATCAGAAATACATTTCTTCAAGAACTCCTCCGTCCTGCAGATACTACCCCGTATGCTCGGTATACGGGATACAGGCAATAAGCCGCTTCGGCGCGCTTAAGGGTACGCTGCTGACTGCATGGAGGATACTCAGGTGCAACCCGTTTTCAAGGGGCGGATACGACCCCGTACCCGAAAAGAAAATAAGGCTCCGCTTCAGAAAGGAGCCTAAAAGGATAGATTATCTGAAAAAAAGGGAGCCGAAGGACAGATAACGGCACTGACCTCGAGTATTTAAGGGATATCTGACGGATATTGCCTTTTTATATATATAAAAGTCGTTTTGGAAGGATAGGTTTTTCGCCAATGATGCAAATTTTTAACCTGATAGGAAGTCTCTTCGGATTTTTGCTCTGGGGTGCCTTCTGTATCGTAAAGAATTTCGGTATTTCTATAATAATATTCACTATCATCGTCAAGCTGATCCTGGTGCCGTTCTCAATAAAGCAGCAGAGATCCATGGCGGCAAACGCAAGGTTCCAGAAGAAGCAGAAGGAAATAATGCAGAGATACGGCAAGGACAGAATGGGCGCGCAGATGGAGATACAGAAGCTCATGCAGAAGGAAAACGTAAGTATGTCTGCGGGCTGTCTGCCTATGATAGCGCCTATGTTCGTAATGCTCGGAGTTTACTACTCCGTTATAAATCCCCTTACCAATACGCTGCACATAGCTGCCGATAAGGTAAGCTCTGCGCTCAGCAGTCTCAGCGCCCTGCCCGGACTCGGCACGAGCTTCGGCGGCAATAACTACGGCGAGATATACGTTCTTAAATACTTCAACGTTCTTCAGGATTTCTTCAAGGACGGAAACAGCGGCGCTCTTTTTACGGGCTCGGAGGCATCTCAGATAAACGAATTTGCAAGCGGCTTCAATTTCCTCGGCTGGGATCTTCTTGCAACGCCGGGCACCAGCTCCTTTGCATCTATGATGTGGCTCATTCCCGTGCTCTGCTTCGTAACGTCCGTTGTAAGCATGATAATAATGCAGAAGCTCAACGGCACCGAAATGAAGGGCTGTATGTTCATATTCATACTTCTTATGCCTCTGTTTACCGCATGGATAGCGTTCAACGTACCCGGCGCGGTAGGCTTCTATTGGATCGCATCTACGGTACTCGGCTTCGTTCAGTCGCTTATACTCAATATATACTACAATGCAAGCATTATTGAGGCCCGTGATGAGGGCAGGAGGGTCGTCCTGCGCAGACAGCAGGAGGCGCAGGTCGCCTATATAGAGGCTCCCGATTACGTCGCGCCCTCACAGATCGGAAAAAAGAAGAAGCCCGATGCCGATGCATATAATAAAAAGAGTTCTAAACAAAAGAAAAAACGAAGGTAGAAATTAGGGGGAAAAGAGAAATGATCCGTGAATTCATAGCAGTAGCAGATACTATTGAAGAAGCGCAGAAGAAGGCGTGCGAGGAACTTGGTACTGAGCCTGAGAATACGGGCTTTGAGGTACTGCAGATGCCCGAAAAGAAAAAATTCGGTCTTTTCGGCGGCAGCCCTGCTAAGGTAAGAGCTTTTGTAGAGGTAACGCCTCTTGATATGGCAAAGAGCTATCTTAAGGATATTCTTGTAAAAATGGGCATTACCGAGGTAGAGATGACTGCCGAGGAAACAGAGGGCGGCGCAGTTATCAATATCGAGGGCAAGGACGTCGGCTTCATTATCGGACACAGGGGAGAGACGCTTGACGCTTTGCAGTATCTTGCAGGTCTTGTGGCTAACCACGTTGACGAGGGCTATTACAGAATATCCATCAACATAGGCAACTACAGAGAGAAAAGGGAAAAGACCCTTGAGATACTCGGCAGAAAGCTTGCGTTCAAGGCAGTAAAGACAGGCGCAAAGACCTCTCTTGAGCCTATGAATCCCTACGAGAGAAGAATAATACACACTGCAGTGCAGAAGGTAAGAGGAGCGACCTCATGGAGCGAGGGCGAGAATATGCACCGCCACGTTGTCATCGGTCCCGATCCCGACTATAAGCCCTCTTACGGCAAGGGCGGCTACCGTAAGGGCGACAGATCGAGCAGCTTTAACAAGGACGGCTCATTCAGCCGCAGAACACGCTCGAGCACCTATCAGAGAAGACAGTATTCCGAGGGCGAAAAGCTCATTCAGGACAGCGTTTTCAGCACCTTTGAGGACGACAGCAGCTCATCATCACTTGTAAGAGAAAGCATAAACGAAAGACCCGATACCTCGCTTTACGGCAGGATCGAGGTAAAAAAGAATACCGACGAGGAATAATATCACACAAAAAAACAGGCGTTATCGCCTGTTTTTTTTATCTCATATTCACGCAGCGCTTATCTCATTGACAGGACATCTTCTCTCTTTAGGAATTGTTATCACATATTCAACGCTGTCCTCATTATAATAAACGCGCTGTTCGGCATCGATGTCCGAGCTGATAAGCGCTGAAACAGCCTTTGAAATAGTATTCTCAAACAGCCTTACGTCCTTGATAACGCCCTTTCTGCGCCGGTCCTTAAGTTTTTCGAGGGCGGTTTTTTCAAGAAAGCTCTTTATATAGCCTTCGGTCTGCGATACGTTAAGATTATATTCTATTATCTCGCTCAGTATCATTCTTCTTTCGTGCCTGTCCGATATTTTAAGCAGAGCGAGGGCATGATCCACGCTGAGATGTGATCTTAATATGAGCCGTCTTTCAGTCTCGTCAAGCTGAAGTATATCGGTAATTTCACCCTTATCGCCATAGCTCCCGCCCGAAAAATACTCCGCCTCGCGCTTTGTCAGCCCGAGCGCGCCTATAAGTTCCGCAATGCCCTGAGCCCTTTCAAAAATATTCAGATCGGCGCGTTTCGTATTCTCCTCAAAAGATAATATCCTCGCCTCGTCATCGCTGCATGATATAACTATGCAGGGTATCTTTTTTCTGCCGCACATAACGCAGGCTCTCAGTCTGCGCTCGCCCGCAATAAGCTCGTATTCGGACGAGCTGACCCTTCTCACTATAACAGGCTGTATCAGCCCGTTTTGTCTTATGCTCATTGCAAGACTGTTCATTTCCTCTTCGTCGTAGCTCCTTCTCGGCTGCGTGGGGCAGGGTCTTATACGCACTATCGGCACGTCTGTTACTCTGCGGCGCTTTTTTATCTTTGGCATATCATCAGCCCCTTTCATAATGATTATACCCCTGAAGCTCTGCGGTTTTTGTCATAAAGGCTCGGAAAAAGAAAAAAAGTTTTCAACACGAACGCGCGGTACGGTTGAAAACTTTTCTTTTTATATTTCAGAGAGGCTGCTTTGATATTTTAACTCCTCTGCGCGGATAGGCGGATGGGGTAGGGTAGAGCTTTGAAATGACTATTATAGTTCTCGTCTGTTCATCGGGCAGAGTGAGCTGTCTGATATATCCGACCCTGCCGCCGAGAACTCTTACGGCATTTTCGGCTGCTTTAAGCTCCTCGTTCCCGTCCGGACCCTTCATGGCTATAAACTCCCCGCCCTTTTTTATATAGGGCATACAGTATTCGCACAGAGACGGAAGATTAGCTACAGCGCGGGATATCGCATAGTCAAAGCTGTCCCTGTATCCGGGTCTGCGGCCGAATTCCTCGGCTCTTGCGTGTATCAGTGAGGCTTCGAGCCCTAACTGACTGCAAACCTCGTCAAGAAACAGCAGTCTTTTATTAAGGCTGTCCAGCAGGGTGAGCTTTATATCGGGGCGCATTATTTTAACGGGTATCCCCGGAAAGCCCGCTCCCGTGCCTATATCTATCACCGAAGCTCCCTGTTTTATCTCTGCGTGCTTCAATACGGCAATGCTGTCGATAAAATGCTTTACCGCAATATCCTTCTGCTCCGTAATGGCGGTCAGATTCATCTTTTTGTTCCATTCGACAAGAAGCTCCGCATATTTTTCAAAGGCGGAGAGCTGCTTATCGTCTATTGCCATATCGTTTTCGGCGCACCATTCTCTGATAAGCCCGCTGATCATTCGCTTTGCTCCTCCGTTCTGTTTTTTAATGAGGCGAGATATATTACAAGCACGGATATATCCGCAGGGCTTACGCCCGAGATCCTGCTTGCCTGACCTATGTTCTCGGGGCGCACCTTATTCAGCTTTTCGCGCGCCTCAAGGCGAAGCCCCTCTATCTTTGAATAGTCCGTACCGGGCGGCAGAAGCTTTTTTTCGAGCCTGCGCACCTGATCTATTATAATGAGCTGTCTGCTTATGTAGCCCTCGTATTTTATTTCTACCTCGACCTGCTCAAAAATATTCGGGTCAAGCCCGGGACGGGCGGTATCGACTTCTTTAAGAGCCTCGTAGCTGAGCTCCGGGCGCTTCAGAAGATCTATCAGCCTTATTCCCGTAGTGACCTCGGTAGTGCCGCATTCTCTGAGTATCTCATTGAGCCTGTCCGTAGGGGAGAGCACGGTACGCTTTATCCTTTCAAGCTCGGCGTTAATGCTGTTCTGCTTTTTGGTAAAGCGCTCCCAGCGCTCGTCGGTAATAAGACCTATCTCTCTGCCCATAGGGGTGAGCCTTGTATCGGCATTGTCCTGTCTGAGTATAAGTCTGTACTCACTGCGCGAGGTCATCATTCTGTAGGGATCGTTGCAGCCCTTTGTTACGAGATCGTCTATAAGAGTTCCTATGTACGAGCTTGCCCTGTCGAGGATAAACGGCTTTTTATTCTGAATTTTCAGCGCGGCGTTTATGCCCGCGATAAGTCCCTGCGCCGCTGCCTCCTCATAGCCCGAGCTGCCGTTGAACTGTCCCGCGCCGTAAAGACCCTCAAGGTCCTTGAATTCAAGCGTGCTGTTCATCTGTACGGGATCTGCGCAGAAGTATTCTATAGCATAGGCGGGGCGCATCACTATGCAGTGCTCAAGTCCCTTTATTGAATGATAGAACTTAAGCTGAACGTCCTCGGGCAGGGAAGAGGACATTCCCTGAAGATACATCTCCTCGGTGTCAAGTCCGCAGGGCTCTATAAAGAGCTGATGGCGCTTTTTATCGGCAAAGCGGACTATCTTATCCTCAAGGCTCGGGCAGTATCTCGGACCGATGCCCTCTATTTTTCCGCTGTACATGGGGGAGCGGTGGATATTATCAAGAATTATCTGCTTTGTAGTTTCGTTTGTCCAGCTTATATGGCACTTGACCTTATTCTCGCCCGGAGTTTCGGTATCGTATGAGAACGGCACAACGGGCTCGTCGCCGCACTGCTCCTCAAGGTCGGTAAAGTCTATGCTCGATCTCAGCACTCTTGCGGGTGTTCCCGTTTTGAAACGTCTTATGGACATACCTAATCTTTCAAGAGCATCGGGCAGATATTTTGACGGGAACATACCGTCGGGTCCGCTCTCGTAGGATACGTCGCCGACGTATATCCTGCCGCCGAGATAGGTGCCTGTTGCTAATATTACGGCCTTTGCGGTATACTGCGCCTCAAGTCTTGTCGTCAGCAGCCATTTGCCGTCGTCTGTCCTTTCAAGATCTGTTATCTCCGCCTGATGAAGCTCGAGTCCCTGCTGAAGCTCAAGGGTATGCTTCATTCTTGTGCTGTAGGCGCGTCTGTCTATCTGCGCCCGCAGCGAATGCACCGCAGGACCCTTTCCGCGGTTGAGCATTCTCATCTGAAGGAAGCATTCGTCGGCAGCTTTTCCCATTTCTCCGCCGAGGGCATCTATCTCTCTTACAAGATGTCCCTTTGCGGTGCCTCCTATCGAAGGGTTGCACGGGCAGTTGCCTACGGCGTCCATATTTATGGTGAATACCGCCGTGCTGCACCCGAGTCTTGCCGAAGCAAGACCTGCCTCTATTCCTGCATGACCTGCGCCTATTACGGCAACGTCAAATTCTCCCGCGTGAAATTTCATACTATGACCTTCCTCTTTTCTTTTGTCCTTTACATTATAATACATTTCCGCCGATTTGTATACCGACTAAGCAAGTTTATTTTACTCTGCCCGATTGTTTCACGTGAAACATTACTATGTTTAACAGGCTGCCGCACAATGTGGTGTGTACGGCAGCCTGTTCAGGGGGTTATCAAAAATTTAGTTATCGGCAGAATTTATCCGTTCTCAGTGTGGTAACGGTATCATAAAGGAATTTGCTTTCGTCATTATACACGGGTACCTTTTTGATATTGAACTCCTCGCCGAGAGTAAAGGTATCGCTTTTTTCAAAGCTGCTTCTGTATGCGGTTACGTCCTCGTAGCTGCCGAATTTTTCGTGTATGCTGACTATGAGCTCCGGCAGCCTTGTATCTTCGTTTTCCTTGATGAACATGGAAATATCGGATACGTTGTGTATATCCGAGTAAAGTCCGACCGCCTTGTCAAAGGCAGCTGCAAGATCCGTCGATCCGTAATGAGAGAGAATATAATCCTCTGCCTCCTGTGCGCTGACATTGCTTTCGTCCTTGCAGTAGGGATTATCTATGGTTATCTCCATTTCATAACCGACGTACTCGACCTCATCGGTGAACAATACGCTAATCGACCTGATAAAGAGGTTTTCCTTTTCGGCGGCAGTGATCTTTTTAAGGATCGCAGCCGCTTCCTCCTTTGTACCGTTAAAATGCACGGTCATCTGATACGATGAGAAGCTGCCGTTATCCTCGTCTTTATTGGAAACGATCTCTGATACGTCGATATTATCGTTAATGCCTTCCGCAAAGGATCCGAGCTGAGCCTTTGTCCATTTTTTGTATTTGTATCCCTCTATATCGACCTTATATTCGGGTTTATGCGAGGGTATCGTAGAGGGGTAGAGGGGCTCGGGGATCTCGGGCTCTGCCATGGTCTTGTCAAGCCTCATGGTAAACTCCGCCGCCTCTATATCGGCGCGGGTATCGAAATATCGATCGATGAGCTTTTTGCGATCTGCCGAGTTCCACCTTGCAAGAATATATTTTGCCGCCTCCTGCGCTGTGAGCCCGGATTCGGGAGTAGCATAGGGATTTATAAGCGCTGCGGTCATGGATATGATATCGTCTTCGTTAGGCTTTGAGAAGCTTATCGAGCTTATAAAGATGTTTTTCTCCTCAAGGGCGACGAGATAATAAAGAATGTCCCTGAGATCCTCCTCCGTTCCCTCGTATCCGAGCAATATGTCGGTAGATACGTAGTTTGTGTCGTCGTCTACGTTAACGTAGGGGGTGATACCCGATGAGGTGCAGTAATAGCCGTCAAGACCGCTGAGATAATAGTTTATCTGTTCTATGCTGTTCTGTACGGGACGGTATTTTTTCATATCGGGTCTGCCCTTTTCGGGGATAGTGATATCTAACACGGGCGCTGAGCTTTCGCCCGACACCTCCAAGCTGTCGGGGTCGGGTATTTCGATATCCTCATAGCCCTTCTTTGTATAGATGACCTCGCTGTTTATTACTACCTTTGCAATTTTTGCCGGGTCTATGACGGTGGTCTTTCCGACTGCCGTCAGCTTTTCCTTTGTAACGTCCATATAGAGGTCGGTGTCTACGAAGAAGTCGGAGTAGAGCAGCTTTATATCCTCGTTGATGATAACGCTGCCCGTATCTTTGTCGGTATGCCACTCAAGACCCGAGGAATCCGCGATAAAGTATTTTACGGTGCCGTCGATAAGAACTATCTTAGAGTGTCTGTAGTCGATAGTGTTATGATCGTCTCTGAGCTGCGGGGGATTTACAAAGGCGGAGATACGCTCCTCATAATTGAGGGGACTGTCGTTGTTTTCATAAAGCTGATCTTCCTTGTACTGACCGGTCTTCTGCATTTCCCTTATCTGTTCGGGGGTGAATTCCTCGTTAGTCGTAATGCTCAGGCGGGTGGGGGAGATAGTCAGATCGGCGGTCCTGTCAGGCTTCATGGTCATAGGAGAATTAACGCTGTCCAATACGGTGGTTATTATCTCGGGGTCCATATAGTCGACCTTATAGGTCAGATCAAACTTAAGAGGAAGCTTATTCTTAGTTATTGTATACAGGCAGTATCTTCCGTCCTCCGTTTTCCATTTGCAGTCCTTTTCCATATCGAGCCCCTTTTCAAAGCAAAGGGAATCCGCTTCGTTATAGACCGTCTCGTTCATGGTATTGAAGGAGCAGATAAGCTCGTTATAGGTTATGGAATAAACGTACTCTGAGGTAAGGGTGACGGCGCCCGTATCGTTTGCGCCGGGCAGGGGGGGTGTGCTGATAAAAACGGTAATGGTCTTTCCGTCGTCGGAGAGAGCGTAGTACAGATCGTCATAGCCGGTGTTATAAAGCTCATTGTTCCTGCCCTGCATGAAGTAAACGTAGGGATAGTCCTCTTTTTCCCGCACTGATCTCAGCCTTTGCAGGTAGTCCTCTGCTGAAAGACCGCGTGAGCTTTCGCTGAGAGTGATATATGAATTAATAGGACGCGCCTGAGGAGCAAGCAGACCGTCGGCGGTATCAAAAGCGGTGCCGTCCGTCTTTTTGATAGAGACTGAAGCGATAACGTTCTTTTCGGTGCATATCATGCCGAGGAATTCTGCGCTGAGGCTGCCGTCTGCGGCTTCAAAGGTGAATTCGCTCGTATCTATTACGTCAAGGGCGTCGACGTCGCCCTTATATACGGGGGTAAAGTCCGAGTGGAGCAGACCTGTGGTGGCTATTACCGTAGTACCGACCACGGCAACGGATACGGCTGCGGCTACGAGCCATACTGTGAGTCTTTTGCGGTTTTTCTTTGTTCTGCGTCGATTTCCATATCCGTATCGAAGCTGTCGAACTCGTCTCTGAATCTCGTTTTCATAGCTCATATCCCCTTTCCGTCAGATTTTTTTTGATCTTTTCTCGTGTTCGTTTCAATTTTGATTTCACCGTTTCAAGATTTAGTTTCATTATTTCGGCTATGCTTGAGGTTTTCTGATAATAGAAATAATATCTTATAAGTATTTCCCTGTCGGGCTCTCCTATATCGTTTACTATTTTTCTGAGCTCGCTGTTTACGTCCTTGCTTTCGGTATGGTACTCTATGGAGAAATCGTCCTCGAAGTCGTAGTCGTCAATACTGATGACGTTGCCTTTTCTCATTACGCTTTCAAGCTTATTGAGCGCTCTGGTTTTTGCTATACAGCAGATATAGCCCTTAAGCTTTTCGGGAAGTATCTTGTCCCTGTTGTTCCACAGAGTTATGAATACGTCCGAGGTGACCTCCTCTATATCCTCACGGGTCATGTTTTCCTTAGAAACATTATATATGATCGTAGAAACAAGAGCGGTATATTTCATTATTATATTCTCAAGAGCCTTTTGATCTCCTTTTTTCAGCCTGACGGCAAGCTCAGAGTCGTCCATTTCCATACCTCCTCTGCTTCAGGATCCTCTTAATATTAATAACAGCCCGGATCATCATTCGGGTGCAATAATATTGAGAATTCTTCAGCTATTTTTTTTACAGCTGTGTCTGATGCCTATTATAACATATAACGGTGCCTTCGGGATAGTATAAATAAAAATTGTTTCACGTGAAACATCGTAAAAAAACCGCCGCACATGGGTTATGTGCGGCGGCTTAGCGGAGCAGTAGCTCCTCAGGGGGTCAAAACAGGAGGATTGTTATCTTGAAAAAGCGTCGGAAGAAATATATGTCGAGATATAAAAGCCTGAAGAAGAGGTTTCGGGATCTTCAAATCTTGAGACTGCCAATTCATCGGAGAGACTGAACAGCCCGCCTTCTTCAAGAACTGTTTTAAGCTCGAGATAATCATCGTATGAGGAATTCCGATTGAATATCGATACTGCAGTAAATGCATTGTGCGGTGTTTCACCTGCAAAGTATCCTTTGTTGAGGCGGAATGTCATCTCATCGATCTCCCAATCGGCAAGTCTGTCAAAAAGGGTGCTGATATATTCAGCCCTTGAGAGATAGCCGAACTCCTCTGCGACCTCAGACGGGGAGAGATCCTTCTGGCATGGATTGAGCAGGGTTATT
>CACWNZ010000003.1 GCA_902762335.1 uncultured Ruminococcus sp.
CATTGGACTCCGTTTCACTTCATTGGAGTATTTCTATTCGGAGTATATTTTAACATGGTTTCTTCAATTCGGCATGATGCGGGGTTATTTAACGCTTACTTTTATTCTTCAGCCTGACGGCTGCTGAGCTTTTCTTTTCGGGCAATGGTCTTTTGCCGCCATTTGCCGCCCCGCCAGCGGATAAGCATAAGAACGCCCCTGAAGCATTCGTCGGCTATGAGAGCCGCCCACAATCCGTATATACCCATGCCGCAGACCACCGCAAGCAGATAGGACAGACCTACGCTGAGCGTCCAATTGGAGAATACCGCGCATATCGTGGGATAAAGCACGTCTCCCGCGCCTCTGAGGCTCGCTATGAGAACGAGATTGGTCGTTCTGCCCAGCTCAAGAAGAACGTTTATCAGCAGGATATTCGAGGCTGTTTCTATGACTGCTGCGTCCGTTGAGAATATGGAAATGAGCTGTACCCTGAGGATAACGCCTATGCCCGAGGCCGCCATAGCTATGATGAGCGCCGTTCCGTAGGCTCTAAAGCCCTGCCTTTTCGCCTCGTCGTATTTTCCCGCGCCCACAAGGTGACCTATGAGTATCTGCGAAGCCTGTCCTATGGACACCGAGAATATGTAGAAGAACACGGTTATCATCTGCGTGTAGGTCTTTGCTATAAGCTCCTGCTCGGTCATGCAGTTGAGAACTATCGAGGTTATGACGAGCTGGGAGAGATTGTATAGGAACGTCTCAAGCGCCGCAGGAACTCCGACCTTAATGAAAAGGATAATATCCCTTGCGGGAAAGGGCTTCAGCAGACGGAACACCGAGGGCTTTTCCACCGTTCTGAAAAATATCACCGCAAGCACGGCTGCTCCCGCAATGCGGCTTATCACAGTGGCTATCGCAACGCCGAGGACTCCCATTTTCGGCAGCCCGAAAAGTCCCGGTACTAAAATAACGTCAAGCAGCGTGTTTATAAGATTCATACCCACCGTCACGAGCATGGGGGTCTTGGTCTGTCCGTGACTGCGTATTATAACGGACATCGCGCTGAGCACCGCCTGCAAAAACAGAAAGCCCCCCACTACCGAGAGATACTGCCCCGCATATTCGAGCACGCCGCCCTTTGCCCCTATAAATCCGAGTATCGGCTGACTGAAAAGCAGCAGCGCCGCGCTTACGACAAGTCCCGTAATGAGCTGGAGCACTATAGACAGCGCCGCCGTGCGCGATGCCGCCCTTTTGTTTTCGGCGCCGAGGTACTGCGTTATAAGTATGCCCCCCGCCCCCGATATTACGGTAAACACTATCGTTACTACCGAAACCGCCTGATTTGCGGTGTTCACGCTCGATGCGGCAAGATCGTCGAAGCGGCTCATCACCAGGACGTCTACCATGCCCAGCATCATGAACAGCACCGTTTCTATCATCATAGGCCACGCAAGCCCCCACAGGGTCATGGGCTTTTCCTTCTTGGCTTCTCCCGCCGTACCGTTTTTGTTATCTTCAGCTTTCATAGATAATAGTACCGTTTTTGTCAAGCCTGCCGCCTTCAAAGAGCCTTGAATACAGCACCCTGCCGTCAACACTCAACTGCACGGCGCTGTCCCCCGCGTTTATACACACGCCTATCCGCTTGCCCGTGTCGGGATCCCTGCGGACGTAGTGCAGAAGTCTCGGCTCTTCGTGCCGTATAAATCCGAACTCCGTGCCGGAAAGAAAGGCGTTATCATTTCTTATGGCGATAAGCTTCTTTACCTCGTCAAGTATGCCGTCAAAGCCGCCCTGCTCTATCTCGTTCCACGGCATACAGCTCCTGTTATCGGACGCGTCGCGCCCGCGCAGGGCTATCTCTGTGCCGTAGTATATGCAGGGCGTACCCGGCATGGTAAAGAGCATAGTCAGCCTTTGTATAAGAAGGTCGGTATTCCCGCCGCATTCCTCGGATACCCTCGTTGTATCGTGGGTGTCGAGGAAATTGAAAAGCACCTGCGTTACGTTTTCGGGATACATCATAAGACACCTGTTCAGCGCGTATTCAAAGCTGAGCGCAGTGGTGTCGGTCTTTCTTGAGAAGTCGTTTATGCAGCTGCTCATGGGGTAGTTCATCACGGAATCATACTCCGTACCCGAGAGCCAATTTATAGCGTCAAACCACATCTCTCCCAAAAGGAAAATATCCTTCTTAACCGACTTGAGAGCGCTTCTCAGCTCCCGCAGGAAGGTATGGGATACCTCGTCGCCCACGTCGAAGCGTATGCCGTCTATATCCCATTCCCTCACCCAATAGGAGCAGATATCGATATAATAATCCTTTACCCCCTGATAATTCGTGTTGAGCTTGGGCATTCCCGCCCAGAAGGAGAACGTGAAATATCTGCCGTCGGCGGTATCGAAACGCGGCTTTACGAAATCCTCGTCGTTGATAAAAAACCAATCATAATATTCCGAAGCCCTGCTCCTTGCGCAGACGTCCTTCCATGCGAAGAATTCCGTACCGCAGTGATTGAACACCCCGTCAAGCATGATCTTTATTCCGAGCTCGTGCGCCCTGTCTACAAAGGCGCGCATATCGTCCTCGTCACCGAGTAGCGGGTCGATCTTTTTATAGTCGTAGGTATTATATCTGTGATAGCTGCCCGAGAGGAAAACGGGAGTAAGATAAATGCCGCCTATGCCGAGCTCCTTAAGATATGGCAGTCTTTCGGTCATGCCCTTGAGGTCGCCGCCGTAATAGGTGTGGTGAGGCTTTCGTGTCGGCTTTCCCCACGGAGCGATATAGGAAACCTCTCCGCTCCGCTCGGAACGGCAGAAGCGGTCGGGCATTATCTGATACCACACGGTATCCCTCACCCACTGCGGCGCCGAGAATACATCGGACGGATTTATCCACGGGAATTTATAATACAGCTCAGAGCTCTTATCCCGCTCCTCGGGCACGCAAAGCTTATTGTCAAAAAGAAGGTACTCCTTATCCCCGCTGAAAAGTCTGAAATAATACTGAAGTCTCCTGAACGGCGGCTTTATTTGCGCGCGCCATATCAGCCCGTCCTCAAGCTCCATATCGAGGGTCATATCAAACGGCTTGCCGTACCAGCTCTTTTTTCTCGTCAGCTCATTGATAAAGGGATCCGAGCACATGAGCGTTGCCCTGTCTGCGCTTTTATCGGTCCTTACGCGGATGACGACAGTTTTTTCGTCCGCTGCCCAGCACATATCGGGCGTACTTCTATGATATGCAGTGAATCTTTCCAAAAAGGTCACCTCTTTCTGTTTTGTTCTTTATTTCCATTATATTATGTCCCTATCCAAAAATCAACCCCTCCCGGCGCCGGCGAGCCGCCGGTGCCATGTTCGCGGCGCGGCTTTCTTGTGGTATCATACTTCATGCCCGCGGTTTCCGGCACGGTACATGGTACTATTTCCGCCGCCGCGCGGCAGGAGCCGCGCTTTCCGGCTGTTTCTTCATGAACTTTTGATTCTTCATTCTATCAAGCTTTCCGTGCCTGCTGAATTGTCAAATCGCGGCGTAGAAGTAGGGAATAACAATGGAGTTGAGCGCGAAATCGGCACCGGCAGCTTGCCGCCGTGCCGGCGAGCCGCCGGTGCCATGTTCGCGGCGCGGCTTTCTTGCGGTATCATACTTCATGCCCGCGCCCATGCTGTATAAGCCGTATCCGCGGCGTAGAAGTAGGGAATAACAACGAGGTTGAGCGCGAAATCGGGAGCGGCAGCTTGCCGCCGTGCCGGCTTTATCATAATGTGGAATGTGGAGTTTGAAATTATTTTAAGCGGTAATTCTTCACTATTCTCTATTCTCTTCTTCTCCCTTCACTAAAGGGGAGGCTTATAGCAGGCTCCCATTCAGGGGAGCTGTCACGGCAAAGCCGTGACTGAGGGGTTTAACCATTATTATTCACTATTCTCTATTCGTTATTCTCTATTCTCTACTTCCCCCTCCGCTTTCAAAAAAATATTATATTTCTTATTAAGAATTATATTTCTCCCGCTTGCGAATATAATATATAATCGTGATATTACGATCATTGGAGTGATATATATTGGACCCGTGGATACTTTCGGGAATCATCGTTTTATTGGTACTGATTTCGGCGTTTTTTTCGTCCGCCGAAACGGCTTATTCCTCCGTCAGTCAGATCAGACTGAAGAGCTATGCCGATGCGGGAAACAGAAAGGCGAAAAAAGCCTACTTTATATCCGAAAAGTACGACAAGGCGCTTTCTACTATACTTGTCGGCAATAATATAGTAAACATAGCCGCATCTTCATTGGCGACCCTCCTTTTCGTGGGCTTCTTCGGCGAGGCAAACGGAACGATACTCAGCACCGTCGTACTTACGATAATTATACTTATCTTCGGCGAGGTAATGCCCAAGAATATTGCCAAGGAAAACAGCGAAAAAACGGCGATGTCGTCCTCGGGTCCTCTCTATCTTCTTATGGTCATATTTACGCCCGTGACCTTTCTCTTGCTGAACCTCAGCGATCTTGCAAAAAAGCTTGCCTCTCACGGTCAGGGAAAAAAGACCCCTACCGTTACCGAGGACGAGCTCAAATACATAGTCGAGAGCATAGAGGACGAGGGCGTGCTTGAGGAGCAGGAGAGCGAGTTGGTGCAGTCTGCCCTTGAGTTTGACGAAAAGACCGCCTATGATATCCTTACACCGAGAGTAGACCTTACTGCTTTGGATATAGAAGCCGACAGTGAAAGCATCAAAGAGACTATCATCTCGGAGCGCTACTCAAGGATACCCGTATACAGCGGAAGTATAGACAATATAATAGGGATCCTGCATACGAGGGATTATCTTGAGGCGCTGCTCAGCGATGAAAAGCCCGACCTCAGAAAGCTGATACAGCCGCCGTATTTCATCTACAGATCAAAGAAGCTCTCGTCTATACTTGCGGATTTCAAATACAAGCGCCTTCATATAGCCGTAGTCACGGACGATTACGGCGGTACCCTCGGGATAGTCACAATGGAGGATCTTCTTGAGCAGCTCGTAGGCGATATCTGGGACGAGGACGAGGAAATAGAGAACAAATACAAAAAGCTCTCCGATAACAAATACGAGATAAGCGGCGATATGCATATTTACGATATGCTCGATCTTATCGGCAAAGACGGCAAATATATAGACTGCGAGAACAAATCCGTGGGCGGCTGGGTAATAGAGCAGCTCGGCTGTATCCCCGAAAGCGGCGCGCAGTTCGTATTCAAAGAGCTTACCGTCACGGTAAACACCGTTGAGGATAACAGGATAACCGAAGTAACGGTAGTCTGCGAGCCGAAAAAGGACGACTGAATACGATCCTTGCGCGTATGTGTCAGCAGAAAAATCTGCTTATTGAAAACCGCGTCAAAACGGATTATAATAATTACGGAAAAATCATTTTGCGGGAGGGAAAAGCCGTGCGATTGTCAGCCTTTGCGGGCAATGCAGAAGTAAAATACGAGCTTGCGGAGGCAATGAGCAGAAGGAGCCTTCCCCATGCGATAATAATTGAAGGCGACAAGGGCTGCGGAAAAAAGACTCTCGCAGGTATCCTTGCCTCATACGCCGTATGCTCCGCCGAGGGCGAACGCCCCTGCGGCGTATGCAGCAGCTGCATAAAGGCGAAAAAGGGGATCCACCCCGATATAGTCACGCTTGACGGCGAGGTGTCGGGCGGTCTGAGCGTAGCGGCTATAAGAGAGGTAAGAACGGCGGCTTATATCAAGCCGAACGAAGCCGCAAACAAGGTATATATGCTGTTCAACTGCGAAAAAATGCTGCCCGCCGCACAGAACGCCTTTCTCAAGGTGCTTGAGGAGCCGCCCGGGAACGTGATGTTCATTCTTACGGCGGCATCGTCGTCGGCACTTCTTCAGACCGTCAGGTCAAGATCAAGGATACTCACCCTCTATCCCCCGCCGCCCTCAGAGGCGGCTGACCTGCTCGGGGAGCGGTTTCCCGAAATGGACAGGCGGAAAATAACCGAGGCTGCCGAAAATGCGGGCGGCAATATCGGCGTTGCCGCAGAGCTGCTGCAGAGCGGCGGCGACGAGGATAGAAGGCTTGCCGAGGAGATATTCGGCGCAGTGTTCTTATCTGCGGAATACCCGCTGCTGCTTCTGACAAGCAGGCTCGCCTCTGACAGATCCTTTGCGGTAAAGGTGCTCGACAGACTGTGCGAGATTACGGCAGACTGTCTGAGAGCGGCTCTCGGGGCGAAATGCGCTTCCGAAAAGGCAAGGAGGCTTTCGGACAGGCTTTCGGCAAGGCGGATCGAGACTCTGCTCAAAAACGCGCGGCGCGCCCGCAGCGTACTTGATATAAATGTAAATCTGAGCTTCTACGGCACCTGGCTCAGCGGTGTGCTGAGAAGCGACGGGACAGGAGGATAATATGGCTTGTATAATCGGCGTAAGATTCAGAGAGGTAGGAAAAATATATTACTTTGACCCCGACGGGCAGGAGCTTGAAAAGGGCGAGCACGTAATAGTAGAAACGAGCCGCGGCGTTGAATGCGGCGAGGTAGCTATGGCAAACAGGAGCATTCCCGACGAGGAGATCAGCTATCCCCTTAAGAAGATGATGAGAAGGGCAACCGAGGAGGATCTTAAGCGGGTCAGCGACAACAAGGAAAAGGAAGCAAAGGCGTTTGATATATGCGTCAAAAAGATACGCGAGCACAAGCTCAACATGAAGCTTATAAACGTGGAATACACCTTTGACAACAACAAGATCCTCTTTTATTTTACCGCGGACGGCAGAGTCGATTTCCGCGAGCTGGTAAAGGATCTTGCCTACGTTTTCCGCACGAGGATTGAACTGCGCCAGATAGGCGTAAGGGACGAGGCAAAGATGCTCGGCGGTCTGGGTATTTGCGGGCGACCCTTCTGCTGCAAGACCTTTTTGGGCGATTTTCAGCCCGTTTCGATCAAAATGGCAAAGGAACAGGGTATGTCGCTGAATCCCGTAAAGATCTCCGGCACCTGCGGCAGACTTATGTGCTGTCTGAAATACGAGCAGGAGGCATATACCGACCTTCTCAGGCGCACACCTAAGACGGGCGCTATAGTAAACACCCCCGACGGCAAGGGTACGGTAGTAGACGTGAACCTTATTACGGGCATTCTCAGCGTTACGCTGCAGAAATCCCCCGGCGCTGCGCCGAGGACCTACAAGGCAGCCGACGTCACTCTGATAAAGGACGGTCAGATAAGAGTTGACAAGGCGGAGATGGAAAGGCTGAAAAAGCTTGAAAAGAACTGACTTCTCTGCCCCGCTGCGCGAAAAAAACGAATAATGAAGCACGACTGCCGCACGGGATCTATCATTCCCGCTGCGGCAGTCGTTTCATTTTTTTACCATGCGGGTATGTTCCCTGCGGCGGTTGACAGCGCGTGGAAAAAATGTTATATATTATATATAATAGGGTATTTATATCCAAAATTATTCTAAAAGAGAACTAAAGCAAAGGGATAGATCAGACGGCTGAAAGGATGAGCGATATGACAGGGGTCAGACGGATCAGGCTATACAGGATGACCGCATTTATCACGAGTATTATGCTGATACTCGGCTGCTTTGCGCCGCTTTACGGAACAAGGGCGGGCGCGCAGGGCGAGAACGTCGGTGTCAGCATAACGACCTTCAAGGTAAGTCCCGTGAGCGGAATGTATTATTACTACGATGAAAACGACGAGATCTGCTACGAGTGGAGCCCGTACGCCTCAAACCCGGGTCACAGGTTCCTTTACAGGCTCGTTTATTCCTTCTCGGGCAGCGGCAGCATAGATACGGGAGGGGTACGCTTTACGCTGCCGAGAAGCATTATTGACGACAGGAACGGTGATACGGGCGACAAGCCTGTACTTACCGTGCCTAAGCTTTCTCAGGCGGGAGCAGCCAACGAATACGGGTATGAGCTTACCGACGAAAACATCGTTATATCAAACGTCAGACCCGTTTCTGCGGCAGGCACTGGCTATATCGAGGTAGCCTATGAGATGACGAAAAGCAGCTTCAGCTATATTGACGGTACGCTGACCTCCCCCGTGAATTCGCAGCTTTCGATAAGCCGAAATGACGATACCGTTTCCGCTGAGAGCACCTGCGCTCCCGTCAGAATAGACACCTTTGCAAAGGTGAGCTATTCAAGAACGCCCGACCCCGAAAAATTCTATGAGAGCTGGCAGAGCAGCTGGGGACAAAAGCCCGAGGGTGCCGATGATTATTATTTTATCGAATGGCTTACGGTGTCCTACGTCAATGCGACCCAGCCGTACGATCTTACCCTGCGCCCCTATCTTTCTACGGGTCCGAATACCGTAACAAGCGCCGACGATTACCAAATAGCAGGCTATATGCTTGACGGAAATGACACCTATTCAAATATAAACGGCTATCTCGGTCTTACAAAAACGGGCTACAGATATGACCGCGTCCTGACAAAGCATAAAAAGTCTACCTTTGAGCCGCTTGAGCAGTACAGGCTGTATAATAATGCGGTGATTACCATACACCCCGACGACGGCATCGACGGGAACCGGTATTACTCAAGCGAGGGCTGTTATATTTACGATACTCCCGTTTTTGTAAAGCCATTCGGAAATTGGAACTCGTGGCTTTACGGAAACACCTCGTGGGCTCAGCATTTCGGAACGGCGTGGGACGTCGCTGACCGCCGTCTTGAGGAGCTCAAGAACGGCACGATAGACTATATCAACGGCGACCTTAAATACTGCCTATATACCGTAGGTATGCCATACCCGAGAACTCTTGAGGAAAATGCCGACGAACAGGACTATGAGAACTACGGCAAGGCAAAGGTAAACTACCGGATAACTGACGACACTTTCTATTATCTTGACGAGATAACCACGAGCAACGAGGAGATAACCATACCCGAGGGTACCGAGCCGATAGGCGGGGACGATTACGAAATAGAAAGCGTTTCCTTCAGGACAAAGATAAACGACGCAAGATTTGACGAGCGCACCCTGCGCTTTGTTATGATAAACGGCACCTATAACGAGGACGATATACTGTACTTTGACCTTGAATTCAACGACAGCGGCGAATGGGTGGAGAACGCCGCCTCGTGGAATCTCTGCACCAACGAATATACTGCCGACGAAAGGTACGTCAAGAGCATAAGAAAGGGCAGGATCTTCTTTGCGCCCGGCTGCACAGGATACAGGGTACGCACGTCGAACGCCCATTATAAGACGGCAATAGAGCTTATCCCCTACTGCAAGCTCAAAGGCTCGGAAAGGATACTTGAGCTTACGGGAGATCGTGACAAGGCGTGGCTCACCAATACCGCCAAGACCGTTATTACGGACAAGAACGGCGATGAGATCTTCAGCAAGGATATCATAGCCCGAGATTACATCATCGGCTATATCAAGACGGTCGATCTTGACAAGACCATAACGGGCATAAGCAACAGCACGGTGAATAAATGGGCGACACTTTATTGGAAGGCGAGCCTTTCCGAGAGCTTCGTCACCCCTGACGGACTGCAGTACGTTCAGCAGGACGGCGGCACTTTCTACGATCTTCTGCCCTTAGGCTGCGAGCCTGATCTCGGCACGCTTTCGGTCAAGGCGAACGGCAGCGTGCTCAGCGCCTCGGACTACGAGGTCTATGCAGAAAGAAACTACAGGGACACGGGGCGCACCCTGCTCAGGATAAATATAAAGGACAGCTTCAACGAAGCGGTAGTCACCTATTCCACCGTATACACCTGGAACAGTATGATAGACTACGGCACCCTGCTGCTCAATTCCATAGCCTATCAGACGGGCAACGACTCCATATCCGAGGGTATGCCCGACAACGGCGGCGAGATAACCGAGCATGATCTGATGAAGCACCTTGACCTCTCCTCCGAGGGCGACAGGTTCCGCTATACCGAGCACAGCGCAAGCGTAGACGTTCCTCTTGCGGCTTCGCTGGGACTTACCAAATCCGTAATGTCACAGGGCGACGTTGCCTATCTTCCCGAGACCTCGGTAGAGCAGGACGGAAGCTACAGCTACAGTCTGAGATTCGCCTCCTCGTTTGAGAGCAGCTCAAAGGATATAATCTTCTACGACAGCCTTGAAAACTATTCCGACGACGAAAGGCACAGCGACTTCAGAGGAACTCTCCTGAGCGTTGACGTCAGTCAGCCCGAACAGAAGGGCGCCGCGCCCGTGATCTATTACTCGTCTGCCGAGGGGCTCGACCTTTCGGAGCAGAAGGGGCTCGATACCGAATACGAGGGCGAAAGACTGTGGAAGACCGCAGAGGAATTCGGTGATATTTCGGCGGCAAGGGCGGTAGCGATAGATCTTTCCAAAACCGCCGACGGAGAGGACTTCGTTCTCAAGCCCTCAAGCTCAGCGGTGGTGATACTCAACATGAAGGCGCCCTCCTCAGACGAGAGCACAAGCGACGACCCCTGCGCCTACAACAGTGTATATTTATCAAATACCGTACTTAAGGACGATGATCCCGATGATGATGAGCCGGGCGTGAACGTCAGCCAAAGCTATATCAGCCATCAATACACTACGGTGCATTACCGCATTCGTTCGGATATAGACCTGCTCAAGACCGACAGCTCCGACAGCTCTGTTTTAATAAAGGGCGCGGAATTCACGCTGAGCGGCGTTTCGGACTACGGCACGAGCGTTGAGCAGACGCTTGCGACCGACAAAAACGGAACGTTGAGCTTCAGGGATATAGAAAAGGGAAGCTATACTCTCACCGAAACGGCGACACCCGATGATTATTTCGGACTTACAAGGTCGATAAGCGTAACGGTGAACGCCGACGGCACAATATCCTATAACGGCGAGACCGTCGATAAGGGCGAATACTATAATATAACCAACGACCCGAGGATACACTGCGACGTCGTTCTTGCAAAGAGGGACCTTGTTACCAACAAATACGTGAGCAGGGCTAAATTCGAGCTTTCCGGCACGTCGGACTACGGCAACGACGTAAGCTTATACGCGGTATCGCAGAACGGCAGATTACAGTTCAGCAACGTCGAAAAGGGTACCTATACGCTCACCGAGGTGGAAGCTCCCGACGGGTATATCCCCTCACGCACGGTATTGAAGGTACAGGTGGCGGACACCTCTTCGGCTGTTATAAGCATAGATACGACTGTCGGCGAGCCGGACGAGGATCTGCTTTCGGTAAACAGCAGCGGTCTGTATTCGATATATAACGAGCCCTATCATTCCTTTACCCTTTATAAAGAGGGACTTTCCTTCGGTATGCCCATTGAGGGCGCGGTTTTCTCACTCAAGGGCATCTCCGACTACGGCACCGAGGTCAGCATGACGAAAACGACACGCTCCAACGGTGAGTTACAATTCAGCGGACTTGAGCCCGGCACCTATATACTTAAGGAGACCGAGGCGCCCGACGATTACGTTATGGATTCGACGGAAAGAGCCGTTACCATAGACAAGCTCGGCAATACCTCTATCAGCGGTCTTGAAAAGGACGAATACGGCGCTTTCGTCGTTACCAACAAGGAGAACACCACCGTTACCATAATCAAAAAATGGGTCGGCGGCAGTGCGGACGACAGATATGAGGACGGCGGACAGGGCGGCTCGGGCTCGGATACACCCGCAGGTCAGGGCTCGTCCTCCGACAGAAGAAACACCGCAGGCGCGCCCGACGGAACAAAGGGCGGCAATGAAGACGATAACAGGACCCCGAAGCTGCCCGACATAGTGATAAGCTCCGATATACCCGTTCCCTACGCCGTGTTCGGCGGCGGCAACGAGCTGTCCGTACTCTCTACGGTCAAGCCTCTTGCAAATATACGCAGCTTTGCCCCCTTCGACGGCTCCGATGAAGAATTCGCCGCATATATAGACAGCGGCGCGGCGGTAAGGATAGACGACTATTCCACGGCATATAAGATATACGCTTACTTTGACAGCGAAACCGGCGCTGTTTATTGGTGGAGCGACGCAAGAAGGGTCTATCTCTCGGACGACTCTCACTACCTGTGGTATCAGCTTACAAACTGTGCCACTATAGACGTCAGCGGCATAGATACCTCTAACGTCACGGATATGAGCAGGATGTTCAAGGACTGCAGGGCGGTCACGACCCTTGACCTGACAGGCTTCAATACCTCCCGCGTCACCAATATGCTCGATATGTTCTATAACTGCTATGAGCTGACTAACGTGGATATGAGCAGCTTCAACACCTCAAAAGTCCTCAACATGGGCAGAATGTTCGCGGAGTGCCACTCTATCACCGAAATAGACATATCCAACTTTGATACCTCCAGGGCAACTGCGACCAATGCAATGTTCGCGCGCTGCTACGCCCTTGAGAGCATGGATCTTTCAATGCTTGACCTTTCAAAGACCCTCTCGATAAAGCAGATGTTCATGCAGGACTCAAAGCTGAAAAGCGTAAATATGAGCGGCATACACTTTGACGCGGTATATTCTGCTCCCCAGGCGTTCAGAGGCTGTTCGGTGCTTGAGGAGATAGACTTTACCGATACCGTCTTTTCGGAGCTTACGGATATAAGCTATATGTTCTATCAGTGCTACGAGCTGAAGTCGCTGGACCTGAGAGGCTTTGACACGAGCGGCGTAACGACTATGAAGGGGCTTTTCACTCAATGCGAAAAGCTATCTTCGCTGGATATATCAAGCTTCGATACCTCAAGCTGCACGGATATGTACTGTATGTTCTATCTCTGCAAATCGCTTGAGTCTCTGGACGTATCCAACTTTGATACGTCGGCGGTAAAAAACATGGGCGCTATGTTCCGCGAGATGACAAAGCTGAAGTCTCTTGACCTGAGAAATTTTGACACAAGGAGCTGTACCCTCATGGACGGTATGTTCTACGAGGATCCCGCCCTTGAAACTCTGAATATCACAAGCTTCGACACCTCCGCAGTTGAGAGAATGAACCACATGTTCTATAAATGCTCAAGTCTGGGGGAGCTTGACGTGTCAAGCTTTGACACCTCAATAGCTTATGATATGTACGTAATGTTCTATAACTGTTCAAGTCTTACGGAGCTTGATCTGAGAAGCTTCTATACGCCGAAGGCAACAAACCTCCAGAGCATGATGAGCGGCTGTACACAGCTTGAAACCGTCCTTTTCGGTGATTTTGACGCTTCCTCATGTACTAATTTTTCAAATATGTTCTTTAACTGCACGTCTCTTGCAGAGGTCGAGTTAAGCTCTTTCCGCACGAAGAGCGCGCAGAATATCATGCAGATGTTCTGCTACTGCCGCAGTCTGCGCGAGCTTGACATGACGGGCTTTGTTCTTACCAATGTTACGGATTCCCGCAATATGTTCTGGGGCTGCTCAATGCTCGACACGATCTACGTTTCGGAGCAGTGGGACGCCTCCGGTATCACAAGTTCGGGCGATATGTTCAACGGCTGCACCTCGATAGAGGGCAGCTTCGGAACGACATATGATTCAGCCCACAAGGACAAGAGCTACGCAAGACCCGACGGCGAGGAGGAAAAGGGCTATCTCACCCTCTCGGACGTAACGCAGCCCGAATCCCCGCCCGTGAGGAACTCTGCCGTATTCGGATATTCGGGTACGGAGGAGGAGCCGCTCTCCGTTCTCGACAGGGTGTGTGACCTCACGGAGATAAAGTCCTTTGCTAAGTATGACGGCGACGAGAGCTTCGTTGAGCAGCTTATAGAAAGCGGCGATGCCGCAGAGATAGACAACGGCGCCGAGGGCTATCCGCATATTTACGGCTGGCTCGATAACGGAACTCTGTATTGGTGGAGCAAGGCAAAGAACGTATATCTCGAAAACAGCTCGCGCTGTCTGTTCAGAGGTCTTACGGACTGCACCTCTATCGACCTCACCGATATCAGATCGGAACGCCTTACGGACATGAGCTATATGTTCGAGAACTGTCATGCGCTTACGGATATAGACTTTACAAAGCTGTACGCCTCAGCGGTCACCACAATGAAGGCGATGTTCAGAGGCTGCTCGTCCTTTACGAGCTTCGACCTCTACTTCACGCCCGCCGCCCTGCTGGATACGAGCAGTATGTTCGAGGGCTGCAGCAGCGCCGAGTCTATAATCTACAAGCAGAAGATGAGCACCGTTCTGAACGCCAGCGCAATGTATAAGGACTGCACCGCCCTTAAGAGCGTAAACAAATACGTTTTTTCAAGCACCGCCTGCACCGACATGAGCTATCTGTTCTACGGGTGCAAAAATCTTCAGTCTCTTTCGGATCTTAATTTCACCACCGACAACGTGACTGATATGAGCTATATGTTCTGCGGCTGCGAGAGCCTTACGGGCATTAATATGAGAAGCTTCCATACGGACAAGGTAACGAGCATGAAGGCCATGTTCAAGGACTGCAAAAGCATGACGGGCTTTCTGATAAGCGGCTTTGACGTAAGCAGCGTTACCGATATATCGGAAATGTTCAGCGGCTGCAGCGCTCTCGAGCAGCTGGATATGAGCAGCTTCAGACCCGCTGAGGCTACGGATATGAGCGGTACCTTCAGCGGCTGTATCAGCCTTAAGACGATCTACGCAAAGCAGGACGTATGGACCACTGAAAAGCTTGAACGCTCGGAGGGTATGTTTGCGGACTGCGTAGTGCTGAAGGGCGGCTTCGGAACGGAGTTCGACAGTGAAGCGACCGACGGCGCCATGGCCTGTATCGACAGCGAAACTCAGCAGGGCTATCTTACCGAAAAGACCGCCGCTCATACAAGCGTCACCTATCACGTAACGGACGACAACTGCGAGGTAAACACCGATGACGAGGACACCTGGGTATTCACCTTTACGGGCATAGATCCGGGTACGCCCTTCTACGTCTGGGAGGACGACGAATACGGGGACTATTCGAGCAGCAGTCCGAGAGAAAATTATATTCAGCTTCACGACAACACCGCGGTTATAATAAACACCAAAAACGGCGAGGAGCCCGAAGACCCGGAATACGGCGCGCTTAAGATATCAAAGGTCGTTCAGGGTGATAACATTCCCGCAGACGAGCTTGACAGGAGCTTTACCTTCGGCATTGAGCTTTTTGACGGGAACGGCGAGCCCCTGAGCGGTGCGGCAATATACGGCGGCACCGCCTTCAACAACGGCAGAGCCACTGTAAAGCTCAAAGGCGGGGCATCTGTCCGCATAAGCGGCATACCCGCAGGCTGCGGATACAGGATAAGCGAGACCGCAGCAGACGGCTGGGAGAGCGCCTCCGAAAATGCAGAGGGCGTTATTGAAGCCGATTCCGTTGCCGAGGCGGTATTTACGAACACTTGGACAAAGGAAGAGGAGCAGAAGGTATCGTTTACTCTCAAAAAGATAGTCGAGGGCAATAGCGAGCAGAACGATGAGCAGTACAGCTTCAGCATTTCTCTGACAGGGCTCAGACCCGGTGCGGTCTACGCTCTTTCCGACGGAACGACCTTTACCGCCGACACTCTCGGCAAGGCTTTCGTTACCGTAATGCTCTCCGACAAGCAGAGCGTGACGGTCATGGATATACCCGCAGGCTCGGGCTACAGAGTTACCGAGGCGGCGGGAGACTATACCTCCGCATACAGCATTACCGACGGCAGCGGCTTGGGCAGGATAAGACAGAGCAACGACTTCGTGACACTTAAGCAGCGTTCTCTCGGCACGGCGCAGGAGACCGCCGACGAGGGCGAGGATATACTTATAACCTTTACCAACACCATAGACGCAAGGCAGGATATTTCCGTGAGCAAGACCGTTATCAACGCTGCTCCCGACAGCAGTGAGACGTTCTCGTTCATCATGGAAATAACGGGGCTTTCTCAGAACGAAACGGTCTATGCTGACGGGCTCGGCGCCTACCGCGCGGACTCCTCGGGCAGACTTACTGCGGAATTCCTGCTGAGAGACGGCGAAACTGCCGTGTTCCGTGATGTACCCGCAGGCGCATATTACACGGTCACCGAGACTGCCAACAGCTACACGGCATCGTTCACTGTCGAGGACAGAAACGGCGGTACGAAAATAGCGGAGCTATACAAGCAAAACGCAGCCGCCGATACCGCGCTCAGCACGTCCGAGGAAACGGTCAACGAGGGCGAGGATATTCTTATAACCTTTACCAACCGCAAGGAGCAGCGTGACCTGAGCATATCCAAGCTCGTTGACATGAGCGACGGAGCTGTCCCCTATTCCTCCTACAGCAAGCTGAAATTCGCATTTACCGTGCATTTAAGCGCGCTTGTTGCCGACAGAAGCTACAGCATGGTCTACACCTCTATCAGCTCTACGGGCGTATTGAGGACCGAGAGCTTTACCGCCGACAGCGACGGCAAAGCAGATATAGAGCTTACACTCACTCACGGGCAGATATGCACGATAAAGGATCTTGACGTAGGCACGGAATACCTGGTGACCGAGCGCGGCTATCAGGGTTATCTAAGCTCTTACGCGATCAGCTCAAGTGAGAACGCCGTGATAGCAAGTCCGACAGGCGCGGCAGAAGCGCCCGGCACGGAGCTTTCTACGGCGCATGAGATCATAGACGGCAGCGAGTACGACACGAGGATAGTTTTCACCAACAAATTCAGCGCAGCGAACTACACCCTTCCCAACGCAGGGCGCACCCGGAACGCGGCGGGCGCGGCAGTTTTAGCCGTACTCATGCTGATCTCCTGGCTGTCCCTTGCATTCGTAAGGCTCGCTTCCAAAAGGCGATGACCCGTCCGCAGAAATATAAAAAATCAAAAAAGCCGCAGCTCCCCGTCTCACTGACAGGAGCTGCGGCTTTCTTTCGGATATTCGGGCGGCTTTGGGGCACAGTTTATAATACTCGCAAATAATAGTAAAATATCCGTGCGTTTGCTCAAAAAAGGTGTTGACAACTGCGCCGAATTATGGTATGATTACATAGTCGCAGGAACAAAAAATGCTCCTGCGCGATACGGAGAGGTATCGAAGCGGTCATAACGAGGCGGTCTTGAAAACCGTTTGGGGGAAACCCCACATGGGTTCGAATCCCATCCTCTCCGGCGGGGTGCCCCCGCTGTCGACTTCGCGCTGAAGTTTTTTTATCCGGCAGTCATTGCCGCGGAATTGGTTCAGCAAATACGGCGGGGATTGCACAACAACTTAATAGCAAAATTTTCTTTGGCATTTGGAGGATTACCCAAGTGGTGAAGGGGCTCCCCTGCTAAGGGAGTAGGTCGGGAAACCGGCGCGAGGGTTCAAATCCCTTGTCCTCCGCT
>CACWNZ010000004.1:0-2065 GCA_902762335.1 uncultured Ruminococcus sp.
CGGCGGGCTCTTCCTTCTTCTCCTCGGTCTCGCCCGTGAAGTCGAATATCGGGCGCTCGTGCTTTTCTTCGGCGGGCTCTTCCTTCTTCTCCTCGGTCTCGCCCGTGAAGTCGAATATCGGGCGCTCGTGCTTTTCTTCGGCGGGCTCCTCCTTCTTCTCCTCGGTCTCGCCCGTGAAGTCGAATATCGGGCGCTCATGCTTTTCTTCGGCTGGCTCTTCCTTCTTCTCCTCGGTCTCGCCCGTGAAGTCGAATATCGGACGCTCATGCTTTTCTTCGGCGGGCTCTTCCTTCTTCTCCTCGGTCTCGCCCGTGAAGTCGATCACTGGTCGCTCGTGCTTTTCTTCTGCAGCAGGAGTATGTATCTCGGGAGCAGGAACCGCTTCGGGCTGTTCCGTCTCATTCTCCATAGACCTTTCCGCATCGCCCGGATTTTCACCGTTGCTGAAGTAATCAAAGAAGCTCGAACGCGATTCCTTCTCGCTGTCAGCATCGACGCTTATATCCTGATCGTTTTCAGACCAGCCGCCGTCGGAAACGTTGCCCGCCCCTATGAGCCTTCTGTTGGTCTCGCGGATATTCTCGGGCATCTGGTGCATATGGATATTCGGCGTTATACCGAACATCGGCACGTTCCAATCAAGCGCATACACAAAGCATTCTACAACGTAGCTCGCCCATTTTTCAGCCATGCAGGCATCTGTAGTAAGCACCTTGATAGACTGTAGTATCGCGATACATTTATCGATCTCGGACTCGTCATGAGCCAAATACAGTGCGTTACACATACCCTGCTCGTAAGCATCAAGAAAAACCTTTCTCTCCTGCTTAAGATCCGGAATGAACTCATCAAGAAGGGCTCTCAGCTGAATACCGTCGATGATAACGTCTACTCCGTAGGTCTTTACGATGTACCGCAGCGCTTCCTTCGCATCCTGAAAGGTCAGTTTATCCTCTTTCTCCTCCTCAAGCTCGGCTCCACAGAAGGGACACCGTATGATAAGGCTGGCACGGGCGTTTGTTTTCCACTCGCTGCCGCACTTTTTACACTGCATTATATATCACCGCCTTTTGTGGATTTTAACTATCTGTTCCATCCCTATAAGGGAGATACTACTTTAACTATACTAAATTTTTTATTAAAATTCAATAGTTAATATTAACTTTTCAGATATTTTATTAAATATTCATAATTAAAGCACCGAAAAGCCGCCGTACTGTCAGAAAAAGATGTCTTTTAATAAACGGGAAAGCACCGAAATTATCAAAAACACCTTTCAGCAACAATACCGCGTAGTATCTGATAGTAAATACATAAGTATTATACTAAATTTTCGTTCGTTTTTCAATGTTTTTTTGTAGGATTTACAAAAATTTGTTAAATAATTTTGCACGAATTTTCTTTTTGCTTTTTACCCATTTTCAACAAGCGAAAGCAAAAAACCGGGAATAAACGCGGTCGGCTCTCGCCCGCTACTGCTGTGATCCCGTATTTTTCCGTAAAATACAGCCTGCACCGGCTCAGGATACCGTCCCTTTCCGAGCTGTGTTCTTTTCGGCGTCAGAAACCGGAAAGGAGCAGCAGTAATATCACAATAGTGCCTTACTGTAAGGTCGTGAGAGCAGGAGCGCGCTGCTTGTGTTTTGGATAAAGGGGGTGTATAATTATAAAAAAGAAAGACGGGGGCGTTGGCGTGGGCGCAAAGGCGGCAGACAGGATATGGCAGAGATTTTTCAGAAATAGAGGTCCCGCAGGCTTTCTTAAGGATGCCGCGGGAGGCGTTATAGTCGCGCTGGTGTCTATTCCCATTTCAATGGGATACGCTCAGATAGCGGGTCTGCCGATGCAGTACGGGCTTTACGGCTCGGTGCTGCCCATCTTTTTTTTCGGGTTGCTGACAAGCTCACGCGATTTTGTTTTTGGCGTAGATGCCGCCCCCGCCGCTCTTGTAGGAACGACTATTACCGCCCTCGGAATCGAGGCGGGCTCGCAGGAGGCCGTGAGAGCCGTACCGCTTATAGCGTTTTTTACCGCCTGCTGGCTTCTGCTGTTTTTTATCTTTAAG
>CACWNZ010000004.1:2088-25583 GCA_902762335.1 uncultured Ruminococcus sp.
AAGGCGGACAGGATCGTCCGCTATATTTCGGAGCCTGTTATGGGCGGCTTTGTCTCGGGGATATGCTGTACTATCATACTTATGCAGATCCCCAAGCTTTTCGGCGGGACTGCGGGGATCGGTGAAGCTCCCGAGCTGATAAAGCACGTAATAGAACAGTGCGGCAGCTTTGAGCCGCTCTCGTTTGCAGCAGGAGCGCTGTCTGTTGCGGTCATACTGTTATTCAGGAAGATCGCTCCGAGGATACCCATGTCCGTCGTTGTAATGGCGGGCGGTGTCGTTCTGAGCTGCTGTCTCCCTCTGACAGATTACGGAATAAAGCTTCTGCCCGAAACCGAGGCGGGACTTCCGCCGATAAGCCTTCCCTTTTCGCAATTCGACCCCGATATGATCTCGGAGCTTCTGTTCGATTCGCTGAGCATAGCTGCGGTAATACTTGCAGAATCGCTTCTTGCATCAAGCAGCAACGCCGTTAAGGACGGCTATCGTCTTGATACGAACAGAGAGCTGCTCTCTTATTCCCTTGCGAATTTTGCCGCATCGCTCACGGGCTGCTGTCCCGTAAACGGAAGTGTCTCACGAACGGGGATAGTACGCCAATTCGGCGCGGGATCACAATGGCTGTCATTCTTTGCGGCGGCAGCGATGATGCTCGTGCTGCTGTTTGCCGCCCCGTTGACAGGTCTGCTGCCCGTACCCGTGCTGACGGCAATAGTAATAAGCGCGCTGTGGGGCGCGTGTGAGTTTTCGCTTGCAAAAAAGCTATTTTCAACGAGCAGACATGAATTTTTCATATTTATGGGCGCTTTCTTCGGAGTTCTTATTTTCGGCACGGTTTACGGCGTTATGATAGGCATCGTACTTTCCTTCTTTGCGGTAATAGTAAGGGCAGTCGCCCCGCCGAGAGGGACTGTGGGCGTGATACAGGGCAGAGAAGGATTCTACCCCCTTGACAGAAACAAACAGGCTCGCCCCGTACAGGGCGCCGTGATATACAGATTCGGTGGGAATATCTTTTTTGCAAACGCGGGAATACTAAGCTCCGATATAGAAAAAGCAGTTGATGAAAGCACAAAATGTGTTATAATAAATGCAAGCGCGGTAAGCAGTATAGATATGGCAGCCTCCGAGGAGCTGCTGAGACTTTATAAGCATTACAGAGAAAGAAATATACTCTTTTATATTACCGAGCATATAGGCGCAGTAAACGACAGCCTTAGAAAATTCGGAGCGGATGAGCTGATAAAAAACGGCGCCGTGAGAATGACCACCGCTCTTGCTTTGAGAGATGCAGGCATACCGAAGCCTTACGCCGTAGTTCCGCCGATATGCACCGAAAACGAGCAGGGCGGAACCGATGAGAGCGGCGACATG
Source organism: uncultured Ruminococcus sp. (assembly GCA_902762335.1). Lineage (GTDB taxonomy): Bacteria > Bacillota > Clostridia > Oscillospirales > Acutalibacteraceae > UBA1213. Next base: position 3,463 of record CACWNZ010000004.1, read on the forward strand.
GGACTGCAGGCCGAGCTTGAATGGGCTCTCGGCAGCGATGCCGAAGAGTTCAAGAAGAAACTGACTGAAGAGGTCTATCAGAATATCAAGAATGACAAGGAGCTTACCCCTGCCACCGTAGAGAAAATAGAAAGCCTGACACGCTGGGGCAAGCTGAATTTTTATGACGAGGACGAGCTTCTTGACAGGCTTGAAACGAGACTCCTCGACCGCGCCGCAAGACATCCCGAGCAGGGCGAGCGAATAGAAAGGGTGCTTGAAGAGCGCCGCAGGATAATTGAGGCGAGAATGCCTGACATGGATCCCGAGGTGCTTGAGAGGATCCGTGAAAACCGCCTTAAAAGAGCAAGAGAGCTATACAAAAACGACCCCGAAAAATATCTGCGCCAGAGAGATATGAGGCTTGAGCATATCAAAAAGCTCAGTATGGACGACCCTGCGCTTGCCGAAGCGTACGGCAGAGTTTACGGGGACGTCCTCGCAATGACAGAAGAAATGCTCCGCGGAACGGCTGAAGATGCCGTACCTGAGGGCAGATCATAGATGAAAGGATGATAAAATATGAAATTCGCGCCTGTGGTAGAATCGCTGCTTGATACAGATCTGTATAAATTCAATATGGATCAGGTAATATTTCACAAGCATACGGATCTTTGCGGGGAGTATTATTTCAAATGCAGGAATAAGGACGTGACCTTCTCCGAGGAGATAGTGCGTGAGATAAGCGAGCAGGTGGATCACCTGTGTACTCTCAGATTTACAAAGGACGAGCTTGACTATCTGCGCTCGATCAGGTTCATCAAGAACGACTACGTTGAGTTTCTCAGGCTGTGGAGACCGATAAGAGAGTACGTTTCCATATCACGCACAGACGAGGGACAGCTTGAGATAGTTGTGAAGGGTCCGCTTTTCTCGGCGATGCAGTTTGAGATATATCTGCTTGAGATAGTTAACGAGGTATATTTCAGAATGACTTATAATTATGACGAGCTGAAGGCTGCGGCGGAGAAAAAGCTCGCTCAGAAGATAGCAGACTTCAACTCGGGAAAATACACCTTCCGCTTTGCCGAATTCGGGTGCAGAAGAAGGCTCTCCCGTGAATGGGAGGATACGGTAGTAAAACGCCTTGCCTTTGAGACCAAGAACTGCGTCGGCACCTCCAACGTCTATCTGGCAAAAAAGTACGGTCTTACTCCCATAGGGACCTACGCTCATGAATTTGTGCAGATGTACCAGGGAATTGACAGTATTCCCCTTGCATATACCAATCAGTACGCAATGAACGATTGGTATGACGAATATAAGGGTGACAACGGTACTGCCCTTACCGATACCGTCACGACCGATCTTTTCCTGCTTGATTTCAACCGCTCGATGGTAAACAACTACAGCGGCGTGCGCCATGACAGCGGAGATCCCTACGAGTGGGGCGAAAAGCTTATAGCTCACTACAAGAAATACGGAGCGGATCCCAAAACAAAGCTGCTGCTTTTTTCGGACAGCCTTGATTTTGACAGGGCGCAGAAGCTGTATGACCACTTTAACGGCAGAACAAAGGTATCCTTCGGCATTGGCACTTTCTGCTCTAACGATACCTGTGTACCTGCGCTCAACATTGTTATCAAGCTTCAGTACGTCAACGGCAGACCCGTAGCAAAGCTTTCGGACACTCCCGACAAGGCAATGTGCCGTGACGTGGATTATCTTGATTATCTCAAGCGTTCTGTCGAATTCAGGCTCAGGCGTGAGGAACAGAACAAAAGCTATTTCTGAGGAGGAAATGAAATGAAAAAATTTCTTATAGTAGTAGATATGCAGAAAGACTTTATAGACGGCGCTCTCGGCAGCGCCGAGGCGCAAGGGATAATTCCTGCAGCTGTAAAAAAGATAGAGGACTTTGACGGAACGATTATTGCGACACTTGATACTCACTTTGAGAACTATCTTGAAACTGCCGAGGGCAGGAAACTGCCTGTCGCCCACTGTATAAAAGGCACTGACGGCTGGGCTCTTGACCCTCATATTGTTCACGCTATTGAGGGCAGAGATCATTATATCATTGAGAAAAACACCTTCGGCTCGAAGGAACTGCCTTTTCTTATTGAAAAGCTTGCCGCAGGCGACGAGGTCAATATTGAGCTTATCGGGCTTTGCACGGATATTTGCGTTATTTCAAACGCACTGCTTCTCAAGGCTTTTTTTGCCGAAAGCTCCGTTACCGTCGACCCTGCCTGCTGCGCGGGGGTTACACCCGCTCTTCATGATGCCGCAATGGCCGTTCTCGGATCCTGTCAGTGTACCTGAGTTCGTTCAGAGGGGCTGCTACAGATAAAGCGCGCCGGGCGTGATGATATTATTTATCATCACGCCCGGCTTTTTCTGTCAAAAATGGCTGCCGCAATAAAATGCGGCAGCCATTTTTTAGGACTTGCTAATGCAAACCTGATTATCAGTTGCTGAAGGTACCTTCAACGAGCTCGCCGGTCGAGCCGGAGCCTGCCTCGTTTACTGTGCCTCTGCCGATGAAGGTTATGTCCTCCATGCCCTTCCAATAGGTCTCGTCAAAGAGATCTGCAAAATAGGACCTGTTGGAATCCTTTTTCGGCTTTCTGATCTCGTACTTGCCCTCACGGATAGCGAACTGATGCTTAACGCCCTTCTTGTCAACGTATTTGACGTAGAAGTCTGTTCTGAATTCTACGTACATAGAAGTCAGGGACGCATCGCTGCTTATGAGGTAGAAGTGAGGTGTTCTTGTCTGTGTGCCGTCGAGAACGCCCATGTTCGCAAACTTGAACTCTGAGCCGATCAGCTTGACTGTTGAGGACAGATACAGCGGTGAGGTCGTCTCCCATCTGAAGAAGATACCGTCGCTTGCCTCAAGACCGTAGTACGGGGTAAACTTGGTGAAGCTTCCTTCCTTTGCGGCAAAGTTTACGTAACCGTTGATAGAGGTAGCACCTGTCTGGAAGTCGTTGTGATCCGGATCTATCCAATCGCTGCCTGTTGATACGGCGCCTACCGTGTTATCGTTGAGATCCTTTCCACCCGTTACATAGTAGCCTATGTTTTCAGGATCGGTGAAGAATGCCTCAGCCCTTGCCGAGTAGAGCTCGACAACACCGGGATCATCGAACTTCTCGCAGTTTTCGCTGTCGATGAAGTAGGAGCCCGCCTTGATAACGTATTTTTCAAAGCTTGCGCCTGCTGCGGGTATTACCTCTGCATCCTTTGTAAAGAGGAGAGTCATGGCTTCGCATTCCCACTTGCCTGTAGCTGAGTTCTTAACGATCTTCTTTGCCTTATATTCCTGAGAATCGCTTGCGTTAGCCATCTGGAATATATCGGCGTTGATCTCGCGGTAGTCGGATGCGGAGTTCCGGCTCCATCTGGGGTTGCCCTCCTGATCGAGATATACCCATGCTTCGTTCATCTTCATAGACGGATAAGCCTTGTGCTCGATGACGTTGTTGTCCTTATCTGTCTCAATGAACTGTACGTTGAATATCTCATCGTAGGTGTTGGAGCCGTCGGGTGAGAGGAAGTAGATGGGATACTTCTCGGGGTTGTATTCATCTACGTCTTTTACAGTGTAGTTGATCGAGTTCTGAGTAAGTGTAAATCTTATCTGGAACTTGGAGCCCTTTTCTACCTTGTTCTTACAATCGAAGAATACCATTGCGATAGATCCTTCGCTGTCAACCTCAAGGCTTGAAACAGCGCCCTTGATCATATTGGCTGCCTCGTTCATCGCGTTTGCAGTGCTGTCGCCTGCGTAGGTCTTCTCTGCGCTTGAAAGCTTGAGCTTGAGTGAATCGATCGATGCAGTCTTATACTTTCTGTTCTTGACTGTTCTTGAATAATACTCGGGATATACGCCGCCTGCGCTGCCGTGATAGGAGTTATAGCTGCTGGTAAGCGGAGCTGCGATATACTGCTTACACTCGTTCATAACGGCATAGAGGTTTCTTGCCGCGGTGAGGTAAGAGTTTATGCTGTTTGCCTCGTTGTAGCACCAGGTATCATTCTCGCTGTCATAGTTCTTGGTAACGTAGAAGGTACAGCCGTCCGTAGTCTTAGTCGTTGCATAGTTGCTGTACTTATTGAGCAGACCTGTTGAATAGGTGAAGAACGCATCGCTTCTCTGTACGCCCTTGTCGTCGTAGCCCGAAACGATCCTGCAGCCGTAATAGGTGGATCTGAGCAGGTTAACGGCTCTCTTGAGCCTCTCCTGGTCGGATACGAACTCCTCCCAGCCGCCGTCGTAATCGTTGAGCGACGGATCAAAGAGAACGTAGTCTCCGCCCTGGAAGCAGGTCCTGTAGCTGTAGGTCTTTGACTTTGTAGGATCGTCTCTGTCGGGACCGACAACCGTAAAGGTAATGAAGGGGTTGTTCTTCTTGATGTTCTTCTTTACCCATATATTCAGATTGCCTGTTCTTGTAAGATGCTCTTTGAAGACAGGATCCTTTTCTTCATCGGTAAGAGTATCTACAAAGGGACCGTCCAGTATGATCTGGGGATCATGCCAGGTCACGTAATCGGGATGCTTCTCAGTGTCAACGTAGGGAAGTCTGAAGTAAACGTTAAGTGATTCGCCTATCTGCTTCTCTTCGGGGTCAAAGGTGTAGATATTATAGTTCTGGAAATGACCGCCGCCGGAGTTATTGGTCGAGAGCAGTTCTACCCAAACGTTGCCTCTTGCCTTTTCAACTATCTTGGTCTGTACGTTGGTTTTGCCTGACTTAGTGCTGAGACCCTCGATAGTGAAGTCGTAGGAGGCCATCTCTGATACGGGGATCTTGCGCTCAAACCAATCGTAGTAAGGAATGAGCTTTGCATGACCGAGACGTCCGCCCGAATCATTGTTCATTCCGTAGCCGCCGTAGGGATTGCCTGAGTTGATGTCTTTCCAATCCTCGTTCTTCTTTGCGTTGTTTCCGAAAAGATCCTTATCAGAATAGCTTTCGTTTATGATTCTGACTCGGTTACCGCCAACGTAGCGCATCTCGCCGTTTGTGCCTGCAAGGTTTGCCTCATTGTAGCCGGGAGCATCGTAGGTGCCGCCGCCGCCTGAAGGATCGGACGGAGTTGAGGTAGATGCGTCCTTATCCACGAGGTTTTTGAACGCGCCGTTGTTTGTCGTCTCAACAACGTAGTGATGTCCGAGAACTATGAAGCCGCTAATAGACTGCTGTGTATCGTTGCCGTTGCTTACCAGAAAGTTTGTGGAGCCCTTGGGAGGAGTTATCTTATAGACAACGTCGCTGCCCTCGGTGTGGTCGTAGTCAAGATAGAAGCCCGGGAAGGGAGCTTCCTTTTCGCCGCCCCAGAAGTACACCTGGAGGCTTTTCCAATCGGTGTTCTTGTTGGTGATGTAGATAACGCCCGTCTCAAAGGGTGCGTAATTCTTGTAGGATTCGATCCAATTTGTCTCGGACCATGTGCCGACGTTCATCTTGTTTTTGCTGTCGCTATAATCCCAGGACCAGCCCGTCTTGTAGAAGCCGGTGCCTCTGGTCGCATCGCTGATGTCGATGTTATGGGTCTGTGAGCTGCCGTTGCTGAAGATGCAGTGCTCTGCGCCCTCAGGCATAATGATCTTATACATCTGCTGACCGGAATCGTTCGTCTTGTATTTGGACATTTCTGTTCCGGGCCAAGCGGGGAACGAGCCTGAGCCCCAGAAGTAACAGTAGATCTTAGCGCCGCCGGATGCCCACTGTCCGCCCTGATTGGGGTTATCGGTAAAGTAGATGTAGTCGCGCTGAGTGTGGATCACGCCGCCGATCTCTACGTCACCTTCCTTAGCTACCGCAGGAGCGGGCTCGGGATCGGTAGGAGTAACGGGCTCATCGGGAGCAGCAGGTGCTTCCGAGAATTTGGGATAGATCTTATCTACGCTTACAAGTGTTGCAGTTGTATGTCTCTCTTCGTCAATTGTGTGAATGATAACATATTCGCCGGGAGTCTCGATCTTGCCTGCGTTATATACGTCATAGGGAGCGGGCTCATCGGGATCGAGTGAGTTGAAGATATTTACAACGTTGAACTGATCGTTCTTGTTGCTGTCGGTTACATAGTAACGGAAGCAGTAGTAGGGAGAATCGAACGAAGAAGCATTTGTCGTCATGCCGATCTTGCCCTTTACTTCCTTATCGCCGTCGAAATCGCCGTATACTGTTATGAGCTTGGTTATCGTTATATCGCCTGTCTCCGTGATAACGAAGCAGAGGTTGTAGTCCTCTACCGTTGCAAGAGAAACAAAGGGTGATGCGCCTGTTTCAACGCCGTCCTTTTTGGTGGTAACGTTGACCTTCTCACAGTCCGAAAGTCCAACGTCTATGTAGCGCCATGTCGCGCCTTTTGCGGGACCCCAGATCTTCATCGTGTTGATATCATCTATGGTCGCTGATGTGGCTTCGGGCGCATACTTATTCAGGTTGTATGAAACTGCGGGATCTGCACACTCATTGATGACCCACACTCTCATTGAATTATTAGCCTTGAGCTCATCGATGCTGCCTGCGGGCTTCTTGACGTAGAAGCCTTTGATAGCGGCTTCAAGCTTGTCGGCTATTTCTTCTATCTCAGACTGCTTCGTTTTTTGGGGTGCTTCGTTAAGCGCAGCATCCATTGCATCTGAAAGAGCATCGTAGGAATCATCGGTGCAGTTTTCCTTAGTGGCAGCGCCAAGATAGATGTTAGCCAGAGCCTTGAGCTCGTTAAGGCGTTCAAAGTTAAGAACGCTGATAGCGTGCTCGTCAAGACTCTTCTTTGCATCCTCAAGCGCGTTAAGCGCTATATCCAGCGCGCCCTGTGAGGTATCCTTTACAGCCAAAGCTGTTCTTGCATCTGCGATAGCGGTATTAAACGCATTCTGGAATTCAGCCTCATATACACCACTGAGATTTTCGAGGTGTGAATAGGACTGTATCCTTGTTGAAAGAGTATCTCTGTCAAGTCTTGCGGCCCTGAGTGTCGTAAGATCATTATTAAGAGCCGTTTCAAGTGCAGATACCTCATCAAGTGTGACCGACTTAGGATTATTGACTGCTGCCACAGCCTTATTGAAGCTTGAGCCTTCGCTTATAAACGTTGCATACGCGTTCTTGTCGTATTCACCGTTCTGTTCCTGGAGCTTCTTTGCATATTTGCCCTGATTTACCAGCGATACGAGCGACGTCATATCGCCGAGCGTAGTCTCTACGTTCTTAAGCGCAGCAATGGCATCTTCAATATCCTGTTTCTTCTGCTTGAATACTGCATTTGCAGCATTGATCTTTTCTTCAGCGGTAGCATAAGGCTGCTTGTCGATATAGTCCTCCTGATTGAGGATCGTTCTTGCTGCAGCAACAGCCTGCTTTACCTTTTTGTAGCTGTTTGCCTCATATCTTGAAGCAACGAGCTGAGATGCTCTCTGAACTGTTCTCTGGAGCTCTTCTCTGTCGGTAGTGGATTCAATACCCGGGTTAGCATAGATAAGCTTCGGGCTGGGCTTTGAAGCGTATTCGGAAGACTTTGCCTTGATCGTTACGTAGGAGCCGGGATCGACACCGAGGTCGCGGAGCGCGGACTCCTCTGTCATGTGGGGATCAAGACCGTCGTTCTCGACAAACCAGAACTCGTTGCTTGCCGAGTTTGCCTCGATAGAATATGCCTTGTGTTCGCCGCCGGAATATACGAAGGTAATATCGAAGGTCCTGTTGGTCTCAACGTTTGCTACCCACCAGCCGCAGCCTTCATATTCCATGGGAATATTCTCGGACTGTCTTGTGCCGGAGCCTATATAGCTTTTACCCGAAATACTTGAGTTATCCTTATTGGTTACCTTTTTGATCTTCGGGTAAAGTGAAGGCGCAAGTGTTGTAACGTCGTTCAGATCATCTGTGTCCTTGATCCTGAGGTGTATGGTGGTCTTGGGGTTTTTAACGTATACTACGACAGTATCGTCAAGTCCCTGCTTGCCGTCCCAATCGCCTTTTTCATAATACTTTGTATAGAATTTCTTTCCATACTGCTCGTAGTAGTCGCCTCTGTTGCCTATCTCGGTCTTCTGATCGCCCTTGAACTCGAAATAGATGTTCTTGTCGGTGGGGTCAAGATACCAGAGGTGGAATATCTCATTTACCTGTGAATCGTAGATGTTGTTAGGACCCTTATCGCCCGCAAGTACGGAGCCCTGCTGAGCAAAAATCACGTTAAACCAGGGAACGTAATTGTTCTTGGGGAAGAATTCACCGACGAACCAGCCGTTACCTGTATCGGCGAATACACCCTGAGGACCGTTCTGAGTTTTGTCTGCGGTATTGCCCGTGCCCCATGGGTCGTTAGGCTCTACCTTCTGATCGCCTGTTGTTGCGGCATTAAGACGGCCGATCCAGCCATTAGCCTTGATAACCTGCTTGTCCCAATCAAAGCTTGAGATCGTGTTATCGGTATTGTAGAAGCCCTGATATGCTTTCTGTGGATCCTTATAGGTCCAGATATAGTAGGTAAGCATCATAGAATCCATGGACTTGGGCTTTTTGACGTTAAGCGTAATGCTGTCGCTGCCGCCTGTGGATTCGCCCTTAGGCGTACCTCCTATAATGGTAAGACGGTTAGGTCCTGAGCCGCCAATCGTATAAGTAACGCTGAGCCTTGCAAGCTTTGACTTGTTGCCGTAGGCGTCAGAGTATTTTGAGAATGCCGTAAGCGTAAGGGTAGACTTATTGGAGCCCTCGCCCTTCTTATAGACTGCCATGACGTAGGTCGTGGCATTTTTTGCTGAATCAGCAGATTTTTCGACCTTGGCGCCGGCCTCTGTGGTGCCGCCCTCGTCGTTCATTATAATGTACTCGGTGCCGACCTTTGAGTAATCGGTAACGTTAGTAGAATAATATGAACGGGCATAATCGAGCGCACTCTTTACGTTGAGGTATGCCTGCCTGCCGCTGATATCGACTGACGTCGTTGACATGCTCTGAATAGATATAAACAGAAGCGATGACGAGATGATTATCAGAAACAAGCTGACTGCAATAGCCATAGGAAGCGAAAAACCTTTTTTGCTGTTTTTCATTACAGTCTTTTGCATCTATGCTTTACTCCTTTCCTGAGATGATCACTTCATGATCGCGAAAGCGTACTGTTCCGACGGATTATTGGTGATCTTTACGTTTACTTCAGGGTCAATCTCGATAAATGAGGTATCCAGCTGCGTTGTCTTATACGCAGCAGATGCGTTGTTGATGATAGCCGAGCCCTTGAGCTCGTAGCCTTCCTTCATCTTTATCTCATAATAAAGGAAGATGGAGTTGGTGCCGTCGACCTCATCGGTCTTCTTCTTTACGGTTTTTGCCTTTTTTACCTTAAAGGTAAGCTCTGCAACGTCGTCATAGTTTATTATTGTGACCTGAGGCGGCTGACCCGCCTTTTCTACCTCATTTCTCATTGTTCTGAGAACGCCGTTCATAAAGTAAAGATAATATGCCGTTGCATCATGAGCGGGGAATTTCGGATCTGTAGTTTTTATGCTCTTTACAGACGATGAGGTACGAACCGAGTTAAGAATGAAGTGCTCGATAGCGAGCGCCGTATCCTGCTCCTTGGAGGTGACCTGCGCAGTATGATAGTTTTTGATAGCCGATCCGACCATGCCTACGCCCATGCCCGCAACCATGCCTAAAATAGCGATAACTACAATAAGCTCAACAAGGGTAAGACCGATCCTGGATCTTATTTTCTTTTTCAATTCATAGTCCCTCCCTATCACGAAGTGGTCTGCTTAGTATAAGCAACGAAGGAGGAATTTGTAAGCTTGCCCCTGACGTTCGTCACGGAAGTCTTGACAATAACTCCTTTGATCTCGTAGGACTTTGCGCCGTTTTTGATGGTGCTTTTTGCATCGGTGAAGATCGTATACTGGTTTTCGTAGTTAGGTGACGGGAAAACCGCAGGCTCAACGTAAGTGAGCTTAAGGTCCGCGCCAACGTCGCCGATGACTTCGCTGCCTGCTGCATGGACCGCATTGTTCGTATCGGTATTAGGATCCTTCACCGCAACTCCGGATCCGCCGAAGAAATACTTTTTGCAGGCCGCTTCGTCCTCAAAACCAAGATTTTTGATCGCCTGTGCCATGATCTCATTCAATGAGCCGCCTTCTACAGCCGTCTGATTTACTTCCGCATTGTAGATCGTGTTGCTGTAGCCGTTGGTCATAGCACTAAGCGTCGCGCCGAACACGATAACGATGATCGTGATTCCGACAACAAGCTCGATGAGGGACATACCTTTTCTGCTCCTCACCTTAGGGATCTTTTGCCGCATTAGTTTTTCCATCTGATAATCCTCCTTTGAATGCTTTTCCGCAACAAAGCATTCTCCGACTTATATTTATTCATTTATTATTATACTATATTTGGAATGCAATTCAAGTGATTTTTTCCACCTTATCTCACAAAGTTTCGATTTATTTTTTATTGATACTGCACATAGCTATCGGGGGCATTTGTTGATAGTGCAGCGCATTTTTGAAGTAACACGGAATTAATTGTTCAGCCGGCAGCAAAAAAGCGGTCGGTTTCTGATACCGACCGCTTTGTGGAGCTGAAGGAGTGTTTATTTTGCTTTTGCCGTTGATGATGCATTTCCGACGAGGCTGTACATACCGAACATGGGCAGGATCATGGAGATTACGAGCGTTGCAACAACAACACCGATAACGACCGTCATGATCGGGGTCATCATGTCTGTAAGCTTCTGAGTAGACTCGTCTGTCTGGGCTTCAAAAAGATCAGCCATCTTGTGGAGTGAATCGCCGAGCATACCGGATTCCTCACCGACTCGGATCATGGAAACGAGGATCGGGTCGAATACGGGGTGCTTTGCCATAGCGTCGTGAATGGTAACACCGATCTGAACGTCATCAAGAACGGCCTGTACCTTTTCACGAACGAACAGGTTAGGTACAACGTCTCTTGCAAGCGCCATAGCCTTGTGGATCGGGATACCTGCGTCTGTAAGGGTAGACAAAAGACGGCAGAATCTTGCAAGTGAGCTCTGACGGATAATGGGTCCGACGAGCGGGATCTTAAGCTGGAGCTTAGCCCAGCCCATAGCAAAGTCGGCATTCGTCTTTTTGAGTGTTTTGAGACCGAATACGATACCGACGATAACGATGATGATGAGCCACCACCAATGGATGAGAACGTCCGAGAAGCCCATCATGAACTTTGTCAGTCCGGGCAGCTCTCCGCCGAAGTCTGTATATACTCCCGCGAAGGTAGGAAGAACGAATACGGTAAGAATGATAACAACGACGATAACGAGCGCCATAAGGAAGGCAGGGTACATAAGAGCACTCCTGATCTTTCCTGTAAGAGCCATATCCTTTTTACAGATGAGCGCGCACTGGTCGAAAGCATCGTCGAGACGACCGTTTGCTTCACCCGCTTCTATAATGCTGATGTAGATAGGCGGGAAGCCTGCGAAGTTTCTCATTGCCTGAGAGAGCGTAAAGCCGCTGTAAAGATTCTCGTTGATCTCGCGGAGGATCTTTCTCATGCTGACGTCCTTTTCGGAGTCGATCATGATCTGCATCGAAAGGGAAAGGTTGATACCTGCTCGCATCATCATGCCGAGCTGGCTGAGCACCATGAGGAGTTTTTTGGGCTTTATCTTTTTGGTATGGATATCTCCGCCGAGATCCATCTGCCATATACTTGTAGGCTCGTCGCTGTCGTTGCCGAGAGCGATAAGATCCTGCACAACGAAGCCTCTTTCACGAAGTTTATTGGTAGCCTCGCCCTGCGAATCGGCCTCTATCGTGCCCTCTTTTTTCTGGCTTCTGGCGTTCATCGCCACGTACTTATACTTCAATGCTCTTCACTCCTTTATCTTCTGGCATCCGTATCGCCTATATCGAAGTTCCAAGCTCTTGCGATCTGCTCTGTGATAAGACCCTGAGCGAGGAGGTTGTCTATGCTCTTGCTCATTGTGATCATGCCGTACTGCTGACCGAGCTGGATAGACTGCTGTATGTTTGCTACCTTATTCTCACGGATAAGGTTGCTGATAGCGGTAGTTACGAACATGATCTCGAATGCAGCTACTCGTCCGCCTGTTGCACGGGGAAGAAGTCTCTGAGAGATAACCGCTTTGAGTGAGGTGGAGAGCTGAACTCTGATCTGCTGCTGCTGATCCGGCGGGAAGATATCGACAAGACGGTCGATAGTCTTAGCAGCGCCCTCTGTATGTACCGTGGAGAAAACAAGGTGACCTGTTTCGGTCGCGGTAAGGGCTATCTGGATAGATTCACGGTCACGCATCTCACCGACGAGGATTATATCGGGGTCTTCACGCATTGCTGCACGAAGCGCCATAGGATAGGAACGGCTGTCAAGACCGATCTCTCTCTGGTTGATGATGCAGCGCTTGGGGGTATGCAGGAACTCAACAGGGTCCTCGATGGTGATGATGTGGCGGCTCTTGTACTTGTTTATCTCGTTGATAAGCGCGGCAAGTGTCGTCGATTTACCTGAGCCTGTAGGTCCGCACATAAGCACAAGACCCGAGTTAAGGTCGAGGGTCTTTCTGATAGAGTTGGGAAGGTTGAGTGTTGAAAGCTCGGGAACAACGCTGTTGATAACACGGAGTACGAGAGCCGTACCGTTACGCTGTCTGAAGGCGTTGGCTCTGAAACGGCCGCATTCGCCTATCTCTACAGCGGCGTCCGCCTCACCTGTCTGAAGGAAGGTCTCAAACCTTGATTTGTTAAGAACTGCCTTTATGATAGCAGTTACCTCCGCCTCGTTCAAAGCGGGGTCGTTAGTAAAGAAAACGTTACCGTGAAGACGATACGCAGGGTGGTTGCCCGATGCGATATGGATATCGGAGGCGCCCTTTGTTACGGCTTCTTTTACCAGGCTGTAAAAATCCACTTAAATCTACCCCATTCATATATAAATTTGTTTTATAAAAAGCTTATTCATTGTTGATAGTCATATCAATAAACTCTTCATAAGAAGTCAGACCCTTAAGAACGTCTATTCTGACGTTTTCTTTCATCGGGATCATTCCCTCTTTAACTGCAAGCTCTCTTACCTCGTCTGTACTCTTGCCCTCAGTTATTGCTCTTTTCAGAGAAGTGGTAAGGAGCATTATCTCATGCACGGCGATACGTCCCTTATAGCCCTTTTTGTTGCAGCGCTCACAGCCGCACTTACGATAGAGGGTTATCTCCTCATCCTCGGGGATATTAAGAGATATACGCTCGTTAAGGTCGGGGCTGTATGCCTCCTTGCATTCTACGCAGAGTCTTCTTGCGAGCTTCTGTGCAATGATGCCGAGAAGAGCGGAGCTTACCATGTAGGGCTCGATACCCATATCAACAAGACGGGCGACCGAGCTGGGAGCATCGTACGTATGCAGAGTAGAGAGAACAAGGTGACCCGTGATAGCAGCCTGTACCGCTATACCTGCCGTCTCACCGTCTCGGATCTCACCGACCATTATGATGTCGGGGTCCTGACGAAGGATGCTTCGGAGGGCAGCCGCAAAGGTCATACCTGCTTTTTCGTTTGTCTGTACCTGGGTGATACCTTCCTGCAGCATCTCGACAGGGTCTTCAACCGTGATGATGTTTATGTCTTCCGACTTTACTTCATTAAGCGCGGTATAGAGCGTTGTCGATTTACCGGAACCTGTAGCACCCGTTACAAGGATAATACCACGGTTACTTTTTATAAGATGATTGAATTTTTCAAGATTCTCGGGCAGGAAGCCTATGCTTTCCTTTTTCAGTTCCATTCCGAGAGAGGTTGTAATACGCATAACTATCTTCTCTCCGTAAACGGAGGGAAGAACTGAAATACGGAAGTCTATATCTCTGCCGCCGACACGGTAGTTTATACGACCGTCCTGCGGGATACGCTTTTCTGCTATGTTCATGTTGCCTATGAACTTGATACGGGAGGTTACCGAGGGGATGAGCTCGGGGGCAGTCTCAAGATATATCTGGAGCTTACCGTCGATACGGAAACGGATCCTGAGGCATTTCTCCATGGGCTCGACGTGAATATCGGAGCATTTCTGAGCGATAGCCTCTTCTATCATCGTATTTACGAAACGAATGATAGGCTGGTCGTTGCCGTTTGCGTCCTGCTTGGCTGCTTCCTCGGCTTCCTGCTGTGCCTTGGTCTTGCCGCCCTTGGATTCAAGGAACTCCTTAGCGTCGTCGATAGCCTTCTGCGCCGCGTAAATTTCACGGAGCTTTGCAGTTATCTTGGATGGCTCGGCGATAACGGGCATTACCTTCATCTTCGTTATGATGGAGACGTCCTTAAGACCCTTATAGTTGAGGGGATCGCCTATTGCCACTGTAAGGAAGCGCCCGTCCTGTTCTATCGGCACTACCATGTTCTTCTGAGCCATTTCTTCGGGGATAAGATTGCCGAGCTCTTCGGGGATCGTTATTGTATCAAGATCCACGTAGGGCATAAAGAGCTGCTTTTCAAGCGCTCTGCAAACCTGCTGCTCGGTAACGATCTTATCTTCTATGAGGATATCGGCTATACGCTTTTTCGTATCCGAGTTGCGCTGCTTCATCAGCACCTCATCAAGCTGTTCCTCAGTAATATCTCCCGAATTGATCAGTATCTGTCCGATTTTCAAGTTACCGGCCTTCATGTTCTCAGCTCCTCACAAAGAATAAAAGAATAATCAGAATAGTCTGAGATATAGTTCGACCATATTATATATGAAGTCGTTAAAAGCAAGATAGCATATCAAGGCTATTGCGATATACGGTCCGAAGGCGAGATAAGATCCCTTCGTGTTTTCTTCCCCGGCAGGCTCTTCCGTCTCTGACGGATCGGGCTCCGCAGCTTCGTCACCGTCTGCTTCGGCAGCAGGGACTGCTTCTTCGGCTGCATCCGACGCCTGAGCCTGTCCGACTTCTTCATCGGGAGCGGTCCCGCTCTGCGCCGACTTGGCGTTTTTACGGACGAGAATACGTACAATTATCATTATAATGGCGAAGCATACCGTTGCCGTTACCATTGAAATGATGAACGCATATATCGTTCCGGGAAAGCCCGTGATGATACCTACGGCGGCAAAGAGCTTAACGTCGCCGAATCCCATGCCGTCCTTTTTGTAGATGATCATGCCGATGAAGTCGATGATGATCATTACCGCCGCACCGAGCGCAGCTCCCGCAATGGGTGACCACCACGTATTATGAAGGATACCGTAGCCCCTTATAAGATCGTATACACTCACGGCTGCGCCGAGAACGGCAACGGCTATAGTGAATTGGTCGGGGATTATGGTATATTTGATGTCGCATATCGCTATCATAAGGGCTATTATGATTATAAATGCAAATACCGCAAAATATATATCGTAGCCCTTGTTGAATTGTAGCCTGCACAGCACGAGCGCTGCCGCAGTTACGACAGACATTATTATGCCCGAGCGTGCAAAGTTTACGCGCTTGCCCGAGAGAAGCTCAGGCGAGGGAGTCTCGTTATAGTCGCACAGCCATGCGGCAGGGATCCTGTTTATCACCCTGTAGTAAAGCCATGCGGCGAAAATTCCGAACAGAGCACAGGCGGCAGTCCATATCATACCGCCCGTGGTATTCAGGTAATTCAAAGGCTGCATAGATCTCAGTCCTCAGCGGTCATATCATCATCAGGATGCCGAGCTCTGAGCAGATGCGGCGGCTGCGGACGCAGATGCTGCAATAGCTTCGATGTCGACCTTCTCAAAGTAGTACAGAGCTCGAGGTAATCGAGGGTCTTTTTGAGATCGTCTCTTGTACCGGAGAACTTGAAGTTGATGCCCGTGTAGTAAAGTCTGCCGCCCTCTACAGTAGCTCTGCCAAGTTCGTCCTGCACACCGGTGCTGATGGAGAGAGAGTCAATGTCGTACTTGAGGTTTTTAAGCATCGTTCTTATCTCTCGAGGAGACGTAGTAGCGTTTGAGTAAAGTATGGGGTTTTTAGTCTGATACTCCTCTATCATTGACGCGATGCTTGCCTCAATATCGCTTGCTCTGTCAAGGTAGGAGTTGTAATAGTTTATTTTGCTTGTTGCCGAAGCGTGCTTGTTCTGATAATCGTCATATTTCTGCATAAACGGCACCTGTACGGCGATAAGGAAAATTATAGCCATAACGATGATAACGGCTATCGCTATAATAAAGCCTGATACTTTAAACTGTTTCTTACTGTTCATTATTGTATACCTCCGTCATATTTGATCTGTATGGATCCGTATTTTCCGATACTCTGCGTATTGACACTGTTATCATCAAGTGCCGGAAGCACCGGAAGACGAAGATGATGCCTTAGAAGTATCCGAATTCTCGCTGCCGGAGGTCTTTTCGTCTGTCGGAGCGGAAGTCTTGCCCTGGAGCTTGTCATCGAGTGCCTGCTGCTCCTTCTCGGTAAGAGCTGCATCCTCAAAGCCCTTGTCGGTAACGCTCATCTTCATGGATATCTTATAAATAGTATTAGCAGCTTCAACAGCGGAGGTATTTGTTGCCTTCGTTACGGAAAGCTCTTCAGCCGTAATAAAGAAGCCGGCATCGTCGATCTTGTCCTTGAGAGAAACGAAATCGTCGTAGGTCTTTACTGCAGTTTCGAGTTCGATGGATACGGTCTCCTTTTCCTCGGTAGTATCGTATCTCTTTTCGAGCTCTATGGCATCGGTGGTTACCGTTTTGTCAACTACCTCTTTATAGATATGGTCGATAATGGTCGACATCTTATATCTGGTAGTAGGCAGAGTCTCAAGGTTTTTAGCCATATTTTTGGTAAGCTCGGAATATTTCTTTTCTCTTGCGATAAGATCCTCGGCATAGCTGAAGCGGGGATCCTTAAGGGTATTCTCATCGTTGTTCTGCTGGATCTGAAGAGCTATCCACCAGCCGCCTATGGCTATCATCCATACGGCAGCTATAAAGCCGAGACCGCCTGCGGCGATATTGCCGAGCTTGTTGCCGCCCTCCTTAGCCATAGCCGAGAGGATATTTGCCTCTCCCTGAAGCAGGTTAGCCTCGGGGATAGGCATTGTAAGTATTCCGTTGAGGGTGATGAAGGAAATGGGGTCAAAGCCCTTCTGCTGCGCGGAAGCAGTGACCGTAGGAGCCTGTGACTGACCTGTAAAGAGGTTTGTCACCTTCTCCATAGGAGCGGTAAGACCTACCTGACGGCAGAACGGAGCTATGTTGGGTATCTTTGCAAGAGCATCGCAAAGAACTATAAGGTCGATATCGAGACGCATCGTTGAAATGACCATGCGGAGATTTCTTACGATCTCACCTGCGGCATTCTCGATCATTGCCATGGTCTGCTTTCTCGTCTGCGCATTGTTGCACTTATTACATACTCCGAGACCCTCCTGACGGATAAGGTCAATAGCGCCAAGCTTGGATATACCGAACTCAAGCATGAGCAATTCCGCAACGTCCTCAAGCACGCTTGAGAATGACTGCTGGAACACGGGAGCGCCGTTATGGAGAACGACGAGTCTTGTAGCGGCAAAGTCCATGCTGATGACAGCTATGGCTGTTGTTGAGGAGTTAAGGTCTACCTTAGCGGTATAGAGCATACCCGCTATAGGAGGCGTGACCTTTGCAAGCTTGAGGCCTGCCGCCGCGAAGCTTGACCTGATATCCGTGAGCAATGCGGTATTCATTGCAAAGAGCGATGCAGAAACGTCCTCTGACTTGTTAGCCTTACGGTACTGCTGACCGTATTCAAAGTTAAGGATAGTATACTTTTCTGCCTCCTGATGAAGTACGGACTCTGCCTCGACACGGGCATAAGTAAGCAGGAGCTTATCCTTTGACTCAACGTGATGCTTATATTCCTTTGTGATGAGGATATCTTCATCCTCGATGCAAAGGAAGATATCGCCGAGCTGCATACCGACGCTCTCGGCACAGCGCTTTACAAAAGCTGCAAGCTCCTCTGATTTCTCATAGGGATGATCCTTCAGCGACTCATTGAGTTCAAATATCTGAGGTACGCTGAAATTGGTAGGCATTTCGCCTCCCTTTCTTTTTCCGGCAAGACCGCCCTCCGGCCTATCATACTCAGCAGAAGTAAGGATAAGCAGGCTGCGTGTCAACTGCATTACAGTTGCTACACATCGATAAATATCAAACCGCAATATGTGAACATACTGACAGTTATAATATCTTTTTGTTATTTTATCACAAAAAAGCATATATTTCAATAACTATTTTCAATTTATCTTATATAATTTTAGATTTGTGCATTAAGTAGTTTTTTGGGCAGCATATTTATGCAAATATACCGTCCGAAGGACAAAGTCAGACAAAACAGAACGGGCATTCCCTTTTGTTATTGGTAAAAAAAACAAAAGCCCGAAAATTTCTTTTCGGGCTTGAGTTTATGTAGTTTTGCGTTTCAGACTATCTGATTATCAGGTGTAACCGAGGTCTGAGAACTTTGTTGTAGCTGCAAGAGTCTTAGCGTTCTGAACAGGTGTACGTGACTTGTCAACCTTAGCGAAGATCGTGCCTTCCTTGTCATAGGTCATGTCGCCGAGCTTGTTGCTGAGCTGGGTAACGCCTGCATACTCCATAGCGCCCTGGATTGTGCACTTGAGAGCAGCGGTCTTTCTTGCGGTTGTGCCGTCGTTAGCAGCGGGAAGAACAGCAGTCTCGGTTGTGCTGGTGATCTTGCCGGGAGCTGACTTGTTGATGGTGCCTGCTACGAGTTCTGCATAGTAGTCCTTGCAAGCTGCGTCGATGGTAGCTGCGTCGGTCTTGGACTGTGACTCGTTAGCGCTGTTGATGATACCGATAACTGCGGGGATTGCTATTGCAGCAAGGATACCGAGGATAGCGATAACAACTACGAGTTCAACGAGGGTGAAGCCCTTTTTGCTCTGCTTAGCGAGCAGTTTCTGCTGGAGAGTCATGGTGGATTACCTCTTTCTTTAATAAATTTTTTCTCCTGAACCCGTTGCTCTGAAGGGTGGAGCACCGTGTTCATTTGTTGAATATATATTAACTCTTTATTAACAAAATGTCAATACTTTTTTTCAAATTTTTTCTTTTTATTTTATAAAACGTGCAGCCGTGTTTTTGTGCAGTTTCACGAGGATTTTTCCGCTTTTTTCCATGTTTCACCACCTTGTTGTAAGTTATGCATTAACCGTTGATTATATTTTGTCTATTTTGACAGAATCTAATTATGAACAAACTATTTCTTTATTAATATTTCGTTCATAAATCGCCGTTTTTTCTTTGGACAATTTCAATATTTTTTAATATTTCCCTTAAATTTTTTAGCAATTTATTTATTTATTTCAGATTTCGTTTAAGAGCTGTTAACAATTATCTTCTTTTCGGGAATAATAAACGTTTTTCCGTGTCCTGCGGCTTCTCCGTGTCTGCCGGCTCCGGCGCGGAGAAGGCAGTAAGGACAAAAAAATCGGTACGCTCCGTTATGAAGCGTACCGTCTGAGGTGATCTCGTCTCAGGTATACATATCCCCGAGCTTGGTGGTCGAGCTGATGTAGGTGATCGAGCCCGCATTCTTGTTTGCGCTCCGCATCACCACTCCCGTAGCATCGTAGCCGAAGGTCGTGTCGTTGTTTTTGATCTTTGCTACAACGTCAACGAGTCCGGCGTATTCGCAGGCGTTTATGACCGTTGCGGCATTGGCCGCGGTCTCTCTCGTACCCTTGGTGCTGAGCGCACCGGGAAGATTCGTCTGCGTTGAGCCGCCCTGATTGGTGCTGTTGATTATTCCCGAAAGAACTCCCGTATAGTAGTTTCTGCATGCCTCATTGATGCTGTGGGCGGTCTCCTCCTCCGCAGCCTCCGATGCGGAATTTATCATGCTTATTACGGTGGGTATAGCTATGGCAGAAAGAATGCCCAGAATAGCTATTACAACAACAAGCTCAACAAGGGTAAAACCCTTTTTAGTGTTTTTTGCGATCTTCGATATAATCTGTGTTCCGGTCATTTTAATTTCTCCTTCCGCCCGTTATTTCATATCACAAGTTGCCTCCACTTATTATTTTATACTTTTTTAACGAGTTGTCAACAGACTATTAATAATTTTGTCATTATGTAGACATTTTTCTATGATTTGCTTAGGTTTTTAACAAATCATCTATTTTCTTTGAAAAATAGTAGGTTTTTTAAGCTGTCGGTCATTCCCTCGCAGAAAAACAGGCACCGGGCAGTAAGCCCGATGCCTGATCTCCGACCGCGCGGAGCTATGCGATATCATTTATAGAGAGGGAACTTTTCGCAGATCTCGTTTACGCCCTGACGGATAGCATCCGCGTTCGCATCAAAGTCGTTGAGAGCAAGAGTGATGAATTCGGCTATCTTATCCATCTCTTCAACGCCGAGACCTCTTGTTGTAACCGCGGGTGTGCCTATGCGGACGCCGCTGGTAACGAAGGGACTTCTCTTCTCGTTGGGTACGGTGTTCTTGTTGGCGGTTATCTGCACCTCATCAAGTCTGCGCTCAAGCTCCTTGCCGGTCACCTCGCTGTCGGTAAGATCAAGAAGCAGAACGTGGTTATCGGTGCCGCCAGATACGAGCTTGTTGCCCCTCTTTACAAGACCGTCAGCAAGAGCCTTTGCGTTCTTTACGATATTTTCGCCGTAGGTCTTGAATTCGGGCTTGAGAGCCTCGCCGAGGCATACTGCCTTTGCCGCTATGACGTGCATGAGCGGTCCGCCCTGTGTGCCGGGGAACACCGCCTTGTTTATATCCTTGGCAAACTCCTCGGAGCAGAGGATCATGCCGCCTCTCGGACCTCTGAGGGTCTTATGTGTCGTAGTAGTAACGAAGTGCGCGTAGGGTACGGGGTTGGGATGTACTCCTGCCGCTACAAGACCCGCTATATGAGCCATATCTACCATAAGATACGCGCCGCAGGCATCGGCTATCTCGCGGAAGCGCTTGAAGGATATGCGCTCGCGCCGCACACTATCATCTTCGGCTTCTCCTGCATGGCAAGCTCATATACCTTATCATAGTCTATTCTGTGTGTAACGGGGTCTACGCCGTAGGATACGAAATTGAAATACTTGCCCGAAATATTTACAGGCGAGCCGTGTGTAAGATGTCCGCCCTCTGAGAGCGTCATGCCCATTACGGTATCTCCGGGCTGCAGCATTGCAAAATATACAGCAGTATTTGCCTGTGCGCCCGAATGAGGCTGTACGTTTGCAAACTCCGCGCCGAAAAGCTCACACGCGCGCTTTCTTGCAATGTCCTCTACCACGTCGACGTACTGACAGCCGCCGTAGTACCTCTTGCCGGGATATCCCTCGGCATACTTATTGGTAAGCACGGAGCCCATTGCGGCCATTACCGCGGGAGATACTATGTTCTCGGAGGCTATGAGCTCGATGTTCCTCTGCTGTCTGAGCAGCTCGTCGTTCATGGCAGAAGCTACCGCGCTGTCATACCTTCCGACAAAGCCTATTGTATCCATAAGATCGTTATACATTGGTTTTCCTCTCCTAAATATAAAAATTCGATATTATTATACACTATTCCCCTCAGTAAATCAAGCAAATTTGTTTTTTTGCCCTCTCTTGCGCTAAAATCCGACAAACTCCCGCTTTTCCGCATAAAACTTTATAAGTTGTTTACATCATATTAACATTTAGTGCTAAAATATGTATTATAATAAAATTGTACCTGATAGGCGGAGCCGCACCGCTTTGGTATATGTTCTTCCCCTGATCCCCTTGACTTATAAAGTTATGTGCCCGTGCTTTCAAGCGCGGGCGCCTTTCTTTGCGCTTTTATCAGCCTGACAAAAACAGAGCCGAAATTTTGTGCATTATTTCAGCCCTCAGAACGCGTCGGAATCTTGACCGCAGGTAAAAAAAGGGTTATAATAAGCACAGGATATTTATACTCTATGTAATATTTCTACTATATGTAGTGTTTCTTATCCGACCATTCCATCATCCTCTTTCTTAATAATTTTGAAGGCAAAAATTCGGGGACATCGTTTTTTTTCGATGTCCCTGAATTTTTTTATCCGTTTTTGCCGTATTTTACAAGAGATTCTTTGATATCTTCATAGGACGGGTAAGCATACGCTTAAGGAAATACA
>CACWNZ010000005.1 GCA_902762335.1 uncultured Ruminococcus sp.
GCTGCGGCGGCGGGAATAGTATCATGTACCGTGACGGATGCCGCGGGACGAAAGCATGATATGCCAAAGAAGTAAGCGCGCGCAAGCGCGCGGAACGCGAACACGGGAGCGCAGGCTCTGCGCAAAGTTCAAACTCCAGATACCACAATATTGTAAAGCAGGCACGGTAACTATGATAGAATGAAGAAATCAAAGTTCATGAAAAAGCAGCCGGAAAGCAGCCCTATGGGCTGCGGCGGCGGGAATAGTATCATGTACCGTGCCGGATGCCGCGGGACGAAAGCATGATACGCCAAAGAAGTAAGCGCGCGGAACGCGAACACGGGAGCGCAGGCTCTGCGCCGCCGGAAAAAAGTAATTGATGAAACGGTATGAGATGTGTTATAATATAGGCTGATATATTATGAAATAAAGGAAGGGAATGGTAAATACGAAATTCATATCATGGAACGTAAACGGGCTGAGAGCCTGTATGCAGAAGGGCTTTATAGATTTCGTGAATTCGGAGAATGCGGATTATTACTGTATTCAGGAGACGAAGATGCACGAATCTCAGGCCGACGTGCCGCTGACGATGAACAAATACTTCAACAGCGCGGAAAAAAAGGGTTATTCGGGAACGGCGATCTTTACTCCGCACGAGCCTCTGTCGCTTACGCTCAACGGAATGGAGATAGACGATCATGCGCACGAGGGCAGAATGATAACCTTCGAGACCGAGAGCTTTTACCTTGTAAACGTATATACGCCCAACGCGCAGGACGAGCTGAAACGCCTTGACTACCGCATGAAATGGGAGGACGACCTGAGGAACTATCTTACGGAGCTTGATAAGAAAAAGCCCGTTATCTACTGCGGCGACCTCAACGTTGCGCACGAGGAGATAGACCTTAAAAACCCTAAGGGCAACAGGGGCAATCCCGGGTTTTCGGACGAGGAACGCGAAAAGATAGATATACTGCTGAAGTCGGGCTTTACGGACAGCTTTCGCCTGCTGCACCCCGACGAAACCGACAGATACAGCTGGTGGTCGTACCGCTTCAGGGCAAGAGAGAAAAATATCGGCTGGCGCATAGACTATTTTATCGTATCGGACAGGATAAAGGACAGGATAACGAGAGCCGACATACTTTCGGACGTTTACGGCAGCGATCACTGCCCCGTCGTTCTTGAGATAGATATATAAAGGGAGGGATACTCATTGATCGAGGTCAAAGAGCTGAAAAAGCGCTACGGCAGACAGACGGCGCTTGATAACGTGAGCTTTTCCGTAAGGAAGGGCGATATTCTCGGTTTTCTCGGGCCGAACGGCGCGGGAAAATCCACGACCATGAACATAATTACAGGCTGCCTTTCATCTGACAGCGGAGAGGTGCTTATAAACGGCAAGAGCATTCTTGACGACCCCGCAGAGGCAAAAAAGAGCATAGGCTATCTGCCCGAGATACCCCCGCTGTATAACGACATGACCGTAAAAGGCTATCTTGAATTCATTTTCAACCTCAAGCGTGTGCGGCTGCCAATGAAGGAGCATCTTGAGCAGATATGCAAAACAACGGGCATAGATGACGTTACACACAGGATAATAAAGCATCTTTCAAAGGGCTACCGTCAGCGCGTGGGACTTGCGCAGGCGCTCATAGGAGATCCGCCCGTACTTATTCTTGACGAGCCCTCGGTAGGTCTTGACCCCGCGCAGATAATAGAGATGAGAAACCTTATACGCAGGCTTGGAGAAACGCATACGGTGATCCTCTCGTCGCACGTTCTCACCGAGATACAGGCGGTATGCGACAGGATAATAATAATCAACAACGGAAAAATCGCCGCCTCGGGTACCGTAGACGAGCTTACCGGAACGGGCAGGGGCACTAAGGCGCTGCGCATAATCGCCGAGGGACGGGAGCAGAGCATATATTCCGTGCTCAAGAGCGTTGACGGCGTTACCGAGGTATACAAAAAGGGAGAGACGGAAAAGGGCTGCTACGAGTTCCTTACCGAGAGCAAAAGGGACGTAAGAAGGGCTGTTTCGAGGGCATTGGCAAAGGCAGACTGCAGCATAATGCTCATGCAGCCCGCAGGTCATTCTCTTGAGGAGCTTTTCCTTGAGATAATCTCCGAGGGAAACACGGTAAAGGAGGACTGAGAAAACCATGTTTGCTATTTTCAAAAGAGAGCTTGCGGCTTACTTCACCTCACCGGTCGGGTACGTTGTAATTGCAGCCTTTATGATGTTCAACGGCATATTCTTTTACGTTCAGTGCCTGTTTGCCGGCACGAGCAACCTGTATAACGTGTTTCAGAATATGTTTGCCATAGTTCTGTTTCTTATACCGCTCATCACGATGAGACTGTTTTCGGAGGAAAGAAAAAACAGAACGGAGCAGGCGCTTCTTACGGCGCCCGTAAAGATAGTATCGATAGTATGTGCAAAATTCCTGTCTGCGCTTGTGCTGCTTGCCTTTTGTCTGAGTGCCTATATAATTGACGGGATAATACTTGCGTTCATAGCATCGCCCGATTGGGGAGTCATATTCGGCAACGTGCTTGCCATGCTGCTTCTGGGCTCCGCCTTCATCTCGATAGGAATATTCATCTCATCGCTCACCGAAAGTGTTATAATAGCGGCAGTTTTCTCGTTTGCCGCCAACTTTATTATTAGCCTTGCCGATACGATAGCCTCTACGGTGCCGTGGCAGTGGCTCAAGGATCTGATAGTCAGCATATCGTTTCAGGCAAGATATTCGGATTTCACACTCGGACTTATCTCGTTTTCGGATACGGTATTCTTCTTAACCGTAACTCTGCTGTTCCTCTTCCTCACGGACAGAGTGATAGACAGAAGAAGATGGGCTTAAAGGAGGTGCCGACATGACAGAAAACGAAAAGCTTAACGAAATAAAGACTTTACCCGCTGCGGAAGGATCCGCTGAAGAGACCTCGTCGGCAGATACTGCCGCAAAGGAGACCGGCGCTGCGCAAACCAGGGATAAAATATCCCCGAACAAGCCTGCCGCCGTTAAGGAAAAAAAGCCTGTGAGCAGAAAAAAGAAGCACGCTCTGATATCGGGCGCGACCTGTCTGCTGGTAATAGCCGCAGTTATACTCGTAAACGTAATAGCATCGACACTTACTTCAAAGCTCTCGGGTCTGACCGCCGATGTAACGAGCAAGGGCTCCTTCGGTATCGGCGAGCAGACAAGGGACATAGCCGAAAACGTAAAAAAGCAGGTAAACATAACCATACTCAGCGACAGAACGTCTTATTTAGCCTATGACCCCTACTGCAAGCAGACCGCATTCCTGGCGGAGGAGATAGAAAAGGTATCCAAGGGCATGATAAAGACCGAATACGTCGATATCGTGAGAAATCCCGCCTTCGTAGAAAAATACCCGAACGAAAGCCTTAACAAGACGGATATAATCGTCTCCTGCGGAGAAAAGTATTCCCTGCTGCCCGCATCGGAGCTCTTTAACTTCCGGACCTACTACAATGAATATCAGTACGTTGCATCGTCACACGCCGAAGAGGCTATTGACAATGCGATAATCACCGTGACAAACGACAAGATAACCAACGTTGCTCTTATAAAGGACTATACCACCGAGGACCCGACTTACTTTGTAAGGACTCTCACCTCTAACGGCTATACCGTAAGAGAGCTCAGTCTGCTGAGCTCGGATATTCCCGCAGAGACGGATATGGTGGTGATCTATGCGCCCACACAGGACTATACCGAGGAAAACACCGACAAGGTAAGAAAGTTCCTGTTAAACGGCGGCAGCTACGGCAAAAACGTTCTTTTCCTCTCCGAGACGAAGGACGTGCAGATGCCCAATCTTGACAAGCTGCTTGCTGAATACGGCATGGAGCTTGACCACGGCTTTGCTTTTGAGGCTGACGGCTCAAAGATAAACACGAACAGCGCAAACTACTTTGACGGAGTGCTGTGCAATTATGCAAGCAGCAAATATACAGAGCTCGTTTCGGATTCGGGCAAGCCCGTAATAACGGGTTATGAAAGACCCGTGGTGCTGCTCGATCTCACGATCTGTGAGCCGCTGCTTTCCTATTCCGAGTATTCGGGTATGTGTCCCTTTAACGCAGGAGATGATTGGAACTATGCCGATGCTATAACGGGCTATAAGACGGTAATTCTTGCAATGGGAAAATCCGGCACCGAGGAGGCAGGCTCCAACCTTATAGTATCGGGCTCATACAGACCATTCACGCAGTCTTATTACGGCTCGGACTATGCAAACCGTCTTTATCTTTCAACGATGCTCGCATCTGTCAACGGCAGGGATACGAGCAGAGTGACAGCGGCGGATAAGGTCATAACCGAGTTCGATCTCAGCATTGACCGTTCGACAGCCGTTAATCTCGGCTTCATAGTTTATGCCCTTATTCCCATAATCATTCTCGGAGCAGGCTTCGCAGTATTCCTTATGAGAAGGAACAGATAAGGAGGGCGGCTCTATGAAAAAGAATACCAAGCTGCTCGTAATATCCGCAGCAATAGTAGCCCTGCTCGGAGCAGCGCTCACGGCAGTGCTGCTTATCCCTTCCAATAAGGACGAGATCACTCTTTCCGACAAGAATGAGATACTTCTCTTTGACAAGAGCGCTCTTATCCCCGAGGAGATAACCGTGAGCAATCAGGGCGGCGATTATCAGCTTCTTGCCTTTGATACGGGCGAGGGCTCAAAGGTATCGAAGGCATCTGCGGCGTCAGACGGCGAAAGCGGCGATGATCAGAGCTCTTATACCGATGACGATGAAGATGACGAGATCCCGCTCATATATACTATGCAGGACCACCCCGAGCTCATGCTTGACAAAACGGTCACCGACGATCTTGTAAGACAGTGCCGCTCGCAGTACGCTATGGAGATAGTTGACAAAAGCGGCAGCAGATATAAGGAATTCGGACTTGAGCCTGCCGTATCTACCGTAAAGATAAGATACAGCGACAGCTCATACGAGGAGTTCAGTCTCGGCAGCGAAGCTCCCGGCGGTCAGGGCGTTTACATGAAAACGGGCAGCAGCAAATACGTATATCTCGTGCAGTCGAGTCTTACCAATACGTTCTATATAGAAAAGCTGCAGCTTTTCGACAAGCAGGTAACGCCCGAGATAAAGGATATTACTTCGTTCACGCTTTCGGGAGAGAACTATAAGGAAACGCTTGAGCTTAAAAGGAACGGCTACAGCTTTTACGAAGGCTACCATGTTGCCACGGCTCCCGCAAGGTACCCGTGCAGCACCGAGAGCACCGATCAGCTTACGAACTCTTTGTCCGCGCTCAAGGCAGTATGGATAGCCGATATCAACGTAGATAAGGACGATCTCGCAAGATTCGGTCTTGACAAGCCCTATGAGATAATCGATATCTCTGCGGACGGCGGTACCAATTTCACGCTGATAGCATCGGCGCCTGACGAGAATAACGTATTCTATCTTACCACCACCGATGATACCAAGGTCTACAGCACCTACGCCTCAGAGAATGCGTGGTACGGCATGAAAAAGACGGACGTCGTGTGCAGCCCGCTTCTTGCAGCGGATAAGGACGAGATAGAAAAGGTATCAATAAAGGCTGATGGCAAGTCATACGAATTCACCTACGCCAAGGAAAGGAAGCTCAGCTCCAACTACTACGATACGGAGGAGACGGAGGTCTATTACGAGGGCAAGAGGATCAATTCCGCCAACCTTTTGACCTATCTCATGAACGTTTCGGAAATAGTATGGACAAACAAGCCCGCAGATAGCACCGAGGGCATGACGGAGGTGCTTTCTATAGAGCTGAGCTACTTTAACGAGGAGGAGATCACGGACAAGTTAGTTCTTATGAGAGACTCCTCGGGCAAAACCGTGGCAGTTCTAAACGGCAGACCCGAATGCTTTGTTGACAGCGCAACGGTCAACGCCGTTGTTCCTCAGACAGCCGGTATAGCCTCCGATGAAAAGCTGCCGTTGCTTTCGGAGAAAGCCGAAGCCGAGGCATCACAGTCTTCCGCCGATCAGAGCGGACAGACCGCCACCAAAGCTTCGGAATAACGCAAAAAATCAGCCGCAGTCACGGTTTTACGCCATGCACTGCGGCTGATGTCATCTGCGGCTCAGGATCCCTTCTTATTGTGACTCTTGACTATCAGCACTCTTGATATCCTGCGCTGATCCGCCTCGAGCACGGTAAACCTCGTGCCGTTTATCATTATGGACGGATGCTCTCCGTTTTTGGGTATATGTCCCATTCTGTCGAGCATTATGCCCGCTATGGTGTCGCTGCCGTCCTCATCAAAGCTTATTCCGGTGAGATCCTCTATCTCATCAAGAGGAGTTGCTCCGTCTACAGTAAAGCTGTATTCGTTTACGCGCTTTATCACGTCGTCCTCATTGTCGTATTCGTCCTGTATATTGCCGAGTATGGATTCTATAAGGTCCTCCATGGTGACTATGCCGCCTGTTCCGCCGAATTCGTCGACAACAACGGCTATCTGCGTTTTATTGGCGGTCATGTATTCAAACATCTCGCTGCAGCGCTTGCTCTCGGGAACGTAGACCGCCGCGCGTATGATGTCGGGGTCTATCTTATCCTCGGGCGGGGTCTTGCCGACGTATCTGAGCAGATCCTTGGCATAGATTATGCCGATTATGTCGTCTATGTCGTCGTGATATACGGGCAGGCGCGACCTTCCGCTCTCTATGGCAAGACTGACGAGCCTTGAAAGACTGTCGTCGTCCCTTACGGCAACAACGTCCTTTCTGTGGGTCATTATCTCGCCTACCGTGGTGTCGTCAAACTCGAACACGTTTTCTATCATGCTCCTCGTGTTCTCCTCGATAGTGCCGTTTTCCTCGCCCTCGTCCGCTATCATAAGTATTTTTTCCTCTGTGGGATTCTCGGGCTGCTCCGTCTGCTTTTCTTCTCTGCGAAAGATCCTTGACAGCAGAAGGCTGATACCGCTGCCGAGCGCGGAAAGCGGGATCAACGGTACCGAGAGCACCTTTAGCGGAAGACTTAGCTTTATCAGCACCCGCTCGGCTCTGCCTTCAGTTATTGCCGCGGGCAGCGCATAATAGACAAGCACCAACAGAAGCAGCATTATGATAAGCACCGATACAAACGCGTACAGCATTGACATTGAGCTGTCCCTGACACCCGTATTTATGACCGCGCTCAAGGGAAAAATAAATATTGTCCCCGCTATGAGAAAAAAAACGGTATTGAGCAGCATACCCGCCGCGCATCTGCCGACGTATTTATTCTGCGCCGCCTTTATGAGCGCTGCACGCTCGTGTCCGGGAGTCTCGTTTTCGGGGCCGCCCTTGAGCAGAGCAAGGGACGAATCCCTTACAGCCGAAGTACATACCGAAAAGAAACAGATCAATATAAGCAGCAGGGGCAGAACGATCGCCGCTGCGGTCATTATTTCAGGGGTTATTATCTGTTGGTATAATTTTTCGTCAGATGAATAGATACTATGCATCAGACCCTTCACCTCGCGATCCGTTTTTATGACCGTATTTTTACCATTATATCACCTATTGCGGCGCAAATCAATTATTTTGGCGTGCATTATCGCAAATTGCCCGCTTAAAAAGCTATGAGGAGATCTTGCTATGAAAAGAATACTTATAATCACTACAGGCGGCACCATAGGCAGCACCATAGAAAACGGGGTCATCTCCGCCGAAGAAGGAAAGCTCCTTGCGGTAGCTCTGTATAAAGAGCGGTACGGCGGCGCCGATATCACCGTGCTGAGCGCTATGGATATACTGAGCGAGGAGCTTGAAATAGGTCATTGGCAAAAGCTGCTCTGCTTTATAAAGGGTATCGCTCCCGACAAATACGACGGGCTTATCATCACCCACGGCAGCGATACGCTATCCTACAGCTCGGCGTTTTTCGGGCTGTGCCTGTGCGGTCTTGATATTCCCGTGGCGCTCACCGCCGCCGACCTTGTGCCTGACGACCCGCGCAGCAACGCCGTGGAAAACCTGAGAGCCTGTGTTGAGGTCATCGAAAAATTCCGCAGGGGTGTTTTTACGGTATATAAAAATCCCCGCGACAGCTTTTGCAGCGTTTATATCGCCACGAGGATAAGAGAGGCGGACAGGGTATCCGGCAGCTTTTCGTCCTTTGACGGCAGACCTTTTGCGCGCATAGAAAACGGCCGCTTTATAGATGAGCCGTTCTCTATGACTATCGACGAGCTTTATGCCCGCACCCGCCCCGTTATCCTGCCCGATATACCCGCTATCAACGGCAGTGTTCTTCTCGTGCGCCCTTATCCCGGTATGGACCACTCCGCGCTTATGCTGAAAAAAAGCGTAAAGGCAGTGCTGTATATCACCTATCATTCATCATCGGCGGCATCAAGGGGCAGCAGGAGCGCTCTGTCTTTGCTGAAACGGTGCAGCAAAAAAGGGATCCCCTTCTTCCTGTGCTCCTTCGGCAGCTCTCAGACCGTATATGAAAGCTCGGACACACTGATAAAAAACGGCGCTCTGCCGCTTAAGCATATTTCGGACGAGGCTGCCTTCGCTAAGCTTATTCTTGCGCTCATGCTCGGCGCAGATGATATTTACGGCTTTATGCAAAGCGAGATCTACTGCGAATATATATAAAAAAGTTCAGGCTGCCGTGAAATATCGGCAGCCTTATAAGTTGATCATTTATTAGAATATCAGCCGTCAGTCTCATACGAGGCGGAAAGCTCCTTCAGGTAGTCTCTGTATTCGTCGCGCAGATCCTTGGGGAATACAAGCCTGAGCTTTGTTCCGAAACCGCTGAGCCAGGCAAAGAACTGATCGCTCTTTTGTACGATCACGGAGCAGCGGAAGTATTCGGGGTCATCATCATGCTGTACGGTTATCTTCTTGCCGAAGCGATCGGCTATTACGCTTGCAAGCTCGTTTTTCACCTTAAGGATTATATTTATATCCTCTCCGCCGAACATACCGAAGGCGGTATCGGCATATTTTTCAAAATGGGTATTTCTGAAGTAATCTCCGCCCTCTCTCCTTTCATCAAGTATAGTGACGTCCTTCATTCTGTCAACGCGGAAGGTCCTTTCCTTGCCTGTTTCGGAATCGAAGCAGATAAGATAATAGAACTCGTTTTTCCATATAAGCGCAAAGGGACTCTGAACGTACAGCTTTACTTCGCCGTCCTCGCTCAGTCTGTTGTATTCCCTCAGCTTTTCGGGTGAGTCGTAGTCTACGCAGGTCTTCTGATAGTGGAAGCTTATCTTTTTCTTATCGGATATCGCCTTATGTATATTGTCTATACTGTATATTATGTGACTGTTGTTGCTCTTTACGGTCTCCTCAAGATAGATCTGACGGTCAAGAAGACTGTCAGAGCCCGTTACGGAAAGCTTCTGCAGCTTTTTTATTATCTTTCTGGTCTTATCGGCAGAGATAAAGCGTGATGAAAAGAGAGCGTCGGTCAATATTTTAAGCTCTGCAAGCTCAAGGTCTTCGTCTAACCTGAGATAGTAGCCTCTTCTTGAATTCTCGATCTCATAGCCGTAATCCTGAAGGCTCGTTATGTAGTTATATATGGATTTTCTGTCGGCAGTGAGCCCGTGCTTTTCTTCAAGCAGCCTTATAAGATCTGTGGCGCTCAGAAATCTGTCATCATCTTCTTCAAGCTTTATCTTGCTGTTCGACTTAAGCTCATCGAGTACGTATAGGATCTTGAGCCTGTTGTCACCCTTTGACATTTCAGCACCTCCGCTTTGCTATTTCTTAATAAAATCATTATATCATCAAAATATGTATATATCAAGATTCATTTTGATATTTGTTTTGAAAAATTCTCAGTTTCATTCGCATTTTTTTGTGTAGTATTATCAATGATTTCTAAAAAAGAAACAATCCCTCAGAACGAGCGCTCAAAAGGCACGGCAGCCCCGGAAAGGAGCGCCGTGCCTTTTGTGACTTATTATTTACGTCCTTATCAGCGGTGATGACCTCCGCCGCCTCCGCCGAAATGACCGCCTCCACCGCCGTGGAAGCCTCCGTGACCTCCGCTGCTCGACTGTATCCTCACCTTTGAGAGGTGGCTGCCCAGATATTCGTCCTGAGAATCCCTCATTATCATTTTATTCCTTGAGGTATACATTGATGCCGACGCAGGCGCTCTGAATTTATATCTGCTCTTTATCGCAGCGCTGATAGATACCGCAACTATCGCGCCGACGGCAAGACCTATAAGCAGCGCTGCCCACCAATATTTATAGGGTCTGAATCTGCTGTGTACTATATTGCCGAAGAAAGCGTAGACGTATTCGCCCGTTGCGGGGTCGGTGTAGTATATTCCCTCGACAAGCCCCCTGCTTTTGTAATCCCTGAGGGCATCGCAGTAGGCCTCTAAGCCCTTTACTACCTCGGGAACGTCGGGCTGCTGACCTCCCACGGGGAAGTATGCCTCCATTATATACAGAATATCTGACACTCTGTCCGGGCTGCCGTCGTCGCCGTTGGTAAAGTAGAGAAAGGCATCGTTTGAGCTGAACATATAATCGTAGGCGTTTGTGTAGCCGTCAAAGTCCGCATAGAGATAGACCGTGCCGTTATATACCTTCGTGCCGAAGACAGACTGCGAGCCCTGAAACGCCATCTCCTCTATAACGTAGTCTGACCTGCTCTTTGAGCCGACGAATATGACTATATTGAAGCCGATATCCGCAGATGCCTGATCCATTGCCTTGAGAATGCGATTTGCCTGCTCGGTGCTGAACATAGCGCCCTCATCGACAAGATAGGCAGTCTCGCCCATGTATTCTCTCAGGTCTGCGTTGGCGTCTCCCCTTATTGAGGTGTCAACGTAGCCGGGGTTGAGCAGTTGGGTATTTTTGCCGTAGTATGCAGGCTCCGTCTTTTCGGGCTTGATATAGGTCTGAGGAGACGAGCTCTCCTGCGCGGGCTCCCGTGAAGGCGGATCCGTATAGCGCGGGTCGTAGGGCGCATAGCTCACCTCGGGGACATAGCTTTCTTCGGGTACGGAGCTGTCCCACGGGTAGCTTTCCTCAGCCTCGCTCAGTTCCTCCCCCATATCGCTCGGGAACGCATACTGCATTGAAAGCTGAGCTGCTGTAAAGCCCGCAACGTTCCTTATATGCTTAGCCTCGCTGTAGTCGTCCTCATATTGATATTCCCTTGCATTTTTGAGTATAACGGCGCAGATATCCGCCTTGCCGTCGCCGCCGGGGTGGTAATACCGGATCGCGTCTCCGTAGCAGTAGATGTAGTCGCTGTTGCCGTTATTCTCGCTGCAGTCAAGATATACGAATACGCCGCCCGATGCATAAGCGTCGTTAAATTCAAGATAGCTGCTGCCCTCTATGGCAAGGTCGGCACCCTCCGACTTCGTTCTCGGCTCTCTGCCGATATACATCCCCACCTTAAATTGTGAGGCGTTGTTCAGAGCAACGAGAGAATTATACAGGCTTACGAGGTCATCTTCGGACACCTTGCCCGTTTCGTCATAAAGATAGACAAGGCTCGTTGAAAGGGCATCGGAACGGTTAAAGCTGACCTCATCATCTGCACTGACGGTCAACACGGCGCTCCCGCAGAGCAGCGCGAACACGATACAAAGCGCAGACAGTAATGACAACGTATGTTTTATCACTTTTTTCATGTCAGAAAATACCCTCCGAGGAAAACGGCAAGGATTATCAATGAGGCGATGAGTATACAGAACGCCGCAAGCTTTCCTTTGGAAACAGGCAGCTCACCCGCCGCCTTGCCGCTCTGACCGTTAACGGCATATTCCCACAGCTTTCCTTTATAGTCGAACGTCATAAACCACACGGGCAGCATCATATAGTCCCAGCTCAGCGTATCTATCCTGTCAAGCTGCCGCCTCGCCGTGAGTGCCATATAATTGGTGGTGGAATCGAGCATAGTGCCGTTATTAGTAAACATTCTCTGCTTTATCCTCGGGAACACCTGCTCTTTTTCCACGTCGTATTTATCGGCATAGAAGCCGCTGAGATAAGCCATATTGAAGGGGCGCGCCCTTGTATAATCAAAGGGCTCTATCGACTCCATAAGAAGATCGTCTATCTTCTGAGAGCCGTCCGCAGGCACGCCCTCATAATTTATAGTAGCCTCGCGCACTACCCTGTAGCGTTTAGTTTCGGTATAGCGATAGTTGCCCGAGGTCCACGAGCGCCTGTTTTCGCCTATTGCCTCCATTCTTGATGAGGTTGACGAGCGCGCCACCCAGAACGGAACGTAAAGCCCCGTGAGCTTATCTATCTGCGCCGCAGATATAAGATCCTTCGGAATAAACCATTTTGATTTAGCCCAGCTATGAAAGTGCTGCACCGCCATATCCTTATCGAACTCGAACGGCAGCACCATAGACGGGCGATACCTGCCGTCTACCCTGCCCTTGAGGATTACGGGGTTATGGCAGTAATAGCAGAACGCCGCAGCCGTATTGCCGTCAGATATGATCTCTGCTCCGCAGCTCGGGCAGGAATAGAGCTGTGTTTCCTCGTTGAAGCTTTCACGATCTCTTCTCTCCTCCTCGCTCATCTCAGGCTCGGGCGGCAGCTGACCTTCCTCAAGGTCGGAATACTGCTGCTCCTGCTCCATATATCTGCGCATGAAGTCGGTGACCTCCGCCTCACTGAACGAGCTGCGGCAGTATTCACAGGTAAACCGCTGCACTGCCGGATCGAATTTCAGATCTGCGTAGCAATTCGGGCAATGAAATTGTTTAGCATCTATTGCCATTTATATCCTCCTCCCGATTTTCGGTCTGTCTTTATAATACAATATCCCCCTCCCCCTTGTCAACCGCCGCCGGCACAGAGCCTGCGCGGCGCAGAAGTATTGGTTATCATTGAAGTGGAGCGCGAAGTCGGCGCCCGCGGCGGGCTGTGTCAGTTCTTCAGGCTTACAAAAAGCGGGGTGCAGCATTTGCACTCCGCTTTTTATAATTGATCTTACTGACCGAAAAGACCGCCGATATTTCCGAGAGCGCCGAGCTTATCCATGCTCACCTTGGTCTTTACTCCCTCAAGGATCGCCTGCTGCTGTTCGGGCGGGATATTTCCTACAAGCTCCTTTATCGTACCTGCGGGATCCTTCTCGAACTTCTCCTTCATAGCTTCGTCTCCGGTGATCTTTGCTGCAAGCTCGCCGATCTTTGCCTTGATGTCCATTACTCATTTTCCTTTCTTGTTAATGATTTTGCTTTCGCAATTATCCTGCATTCAGATTTTACACCATTATTTGCCTTATGTCAATGCGCGCCGATAACGATCTGACAAAAGAAACGGTCTCAAGGATCACCTGACGGCGCGGCTCAGCTTCGTATCGCAGACGGCTTTTTTATTATCCTTCGTCATCAAAGTAAGATTGTGATAGATTTATACTCGCAGCGGTCTTTCTACCGTGTTTATCATTCGTTCAAAGAACAATAATAGGCATAAAAGGCAGTTTTTTCCTTTTTGTTCCAATTATTTCCTGTTGATTTTATTATTTATTCTGTATATTTTCTCAGTGTTTTCATAATTTTGTCATTATTGTATTATAATTTACCGACTTTTTTATTCCCGCTGCTCAGAAAACGGTAAAATGGCAGGAACAGGCAAAAACTACGCAAAAAAAGGTATCCCGAAGTGAAGTCCGGGATACCTGAAGGACGAAAATAATCAGAACGGGAGACAGCTTGTAGAGGGGAAATTATGCTTATTGTTTCTTCCGTCCGCAGTGTAGTCGTTATAGAGGAACATTTCAAGCTCGTCTACACGCCTGTAGAGAAGTCCCCAATAGCAGTTGCCGCCTGCATGATGATAAGCGAGCATTTCTTTTATAAGGGCGTTTCTGTTTACGTTGTTGAGGTCACGCCCGTAGCCAGAGCTGCTGCCCGATGACGAGAGGTTAAGGTACGTTCCGCTGCAGTAGCCGGTTTTGCCGCTGCTCGTCTTTACCTTGTACCATACGCTGTTATATTTCTCCGTGCTTACAAGAGAGACTCTCTCATTATAGCCGAGCACGGTAATAACACCTGCGCTTGTGGTAGCAGCATTCCTGAGATTAAGACCCGCCGTTGCGGTGACCGTACCGATAACGCTGCCGTTTCCTCTTTCGGTCACTGAGCCCCAGGAATTGAGGAGAATGTTCTTAAGGTCTGACGAGCTTGTCCAACCCGTGCCGAGATTGTAGGAGAAGGAGACGATAGCATCGAACTGCTGCTGATTGAAGCGGACGTTGTTATTTATGAGCATATTGTTTACACTGCTCGTAAATACTCCGTCATTTACAGACTTGACAAGAAGCGCGTAGGCTTCGTTCCTTGTAAGGTGATCGTAGAAGCATTCACCCTCCCATACTACCTGACCATGACCGAGAGTAGGCACGTTATAGGCGAGGGTATCGTAGGTTATGCTTGATACGAAGCCTTCCTTATCTGCGATGAACTTTATCAGCTCATCGCTTGCGCGCAGTCTGCTGAGTCCCGTTTCGGATGAATTGGTCTTGTTTGTGATATATATATCGCACTTGCCGTCGTTGCAGGTGCTCCATACTCCGTTATACTTTGAATAAGCCTTTACCTCAAAGGTACCTGCTTCCTTGGGGGTGTAGTAGCCCTTCCAGACGTAGGTAGTGCCGTCAACGGTCTTGCTCGTTGCGGAAACCGTAGTAACGTTGGGACCGTCCTTTACCGTAAAGTAAACGTCCGTGCGCTTTTTATCGGTAACAGCCACAAGAGCGACCTTGGAGCTGAGCGTAGCCGAGTTAGGCGAGGAATAAGCGAACTTAACGGGCGCGGCTTCCTTTACGTTTACAACGCAGATAGCCTTCTGACCGTATGCGTTCTCGTAGGATATGGCGACTTGCCCTGCCTTCTTCGTGCGGATAAAGCCGTCCCATACGGTAGCTATATCAGAGTTGCTGGTCTTCCAGGTTTTGCCGTTGTAGCCCTTTATGTAGATAGTCTTTCCTGCGGTGGTAACTGCGCTGTAGCGTGAAAGCGTAACGTTGCCCTGCGCTGCCGCGGTAACGGTCACCGTACACTTCTGCTTTGAAGCGCCCGTCTCGTCGGTCGCCGTAATGACCGCCGTACCCGGGCGCAGACCGCTTACAACGCCGTTATATACGCCCGCTACGCTCGTGTCGCTGCTCTTCCACGTCACCTTTGTAGATGCGGGATCCTTATAAATGCCTATAATCCCTGCCGAGCCTGCGGCTACGGTTATAGAGCTCTGCTTGAGAGCTATGCTGCCCGGGGGAACGACCGTTACCTTGCAGCTTCTTGTTACGAGTCCCGTGCTGTCGTATGCGGTAATGGTTGCCGTTCCGCCGCCCACTGCCTTTACCTTGCCGTTTTCATCGACCGAAGCGACAGATTTGTTTGACGATCTGAAGTAGATCTTGCCGCCCTCAGGCAGAGTTCTGGAAACAAGCGTAAAGCTCTCACCCTGCTTGAGCTTCTTTGTTGAATCGCTGAGGAAAATAAAACGGTAATCCGTCTTTTTTACCGTCACCTTGCAGGTAAGACTCCTGTTGGTGTTGGTATCCGTAGCTGTGATGATCGCCGTACCCGGCGCTACGCCCTTTACAAAACCCGAATCTACAGAAGCGACCTTCGGGTCGGACGAGGTCCATTTTATGCTCCCGCTGTTGCCCGTGATCGTAAGGGTGATCTTTCTGCCCTTGGGCAGACCGTAGGTGGTGTTTGAAATAGTGAAGGGCTTTACCGTCGCAGCCGCCGTGACCGTGCTGTCGGTAATGAAGTTTGCATAGTCTGTGCAGAGATAGCCCGTCTGTCCCGTGCTGTCCTTTACCTTAGCCCACGTTGAGTTTGCGAAGGCGATTATATCGAGCCTTGTTGAAGGAGCGAAGGTTTTTAGAATGGTGTAGGACGTATCGGGTCCCGTGCGGAAATTGACATAGGCGGTAGTCGTGCAGTCGGTGAGTATATCAAGACTGCCCGATGCTATATAGCCCGATGACCCGTCGGGAAGCTGTACCTTGAGCCATTCTCCGTTTGACCTGTCGGTCACCGTAACGTAGGTCGCCGCCGCGACGTTCTTCGTGACGGAATACTGCGAGCCGGCTCCTCCTCTCAGACCTGTCGAAGCCGTTGTTTTAGCTATTATCGCGGATTCGGCTCTTACCGATATCGACGTCATCGGAAGCAGCGCAATTATAAGGGCGATAACACATAACAGGGCAGCGGCTGCCCTCAACGAATGTGTTTTTGTCGAATTTTCAGCTTTGTGTTCCATGTCCGAAGCCACACTACCTTTCTTTTTATTACAAATATTTACAGAGTTGTTACCGATTTGACCTTATTAAATCGGCAGATTATCATTATTATATCTTAATCCGTACTCATAATCAATCGGCATTATGTCTAAATTGACATAACTATTTATGACATGGTAACAATTATTACAATTATTACATCTATTTATGATGAATTTGCTAAAAAAATTTATAAATTGTCTGTTTTGGTAACTAATATATCATAGTCCCTGCCTTGGCGGAGA
>CACWNZ010000006.1 GCA_902762335.1 uncultured Ruminococcus sp.
AAAGAAAAAGAGGCTGCCGCACAAGCGTAAAAGAAACGCAGTGCGGCAGCTCCCGTTTTTTTTGTCAGCGCTTATGGGCGACTTTTGAGCTTTTGAGCTGTGTGAGATAATTATATTCGATCCATTCTTCCGAAAAACCGCAGCTTCCACAGACATAACGGTCTACAGGAATATTGTTCCACGCTCTGCCAACAGACGACAGGGGGATATTGTTTCCTGCACCGTAGGCGCCGGAATCTCCGCCGACAAAATAGATCTCATTTCCTCCGCATTTGGGACGTATTTTTTTATTTCTTCTTTTTAAATAGTTATGTCCATGGCAGCTTTTCTAAAACTGATTCTATGCCCTTTGTATCATAAAGCTCGCTTATTTCATTCATCATTCCCTCAAACAATTCCCTGTTAGGTATAAGTGTATCTTTATCCTCATCACCGATCGCTTCAAAATATGAATCAAAGGAAATAATGCTTTCTGTTATGAACGGAAGGAAAATTTCCTCTATCCCTCTCATTTCTTCATCCTTGCTTCTATGATGATGGTTCCATTCCCTGAAAAGCACGAGATACCCGCTTTTTTCATCAAAATCTGCAAGACGGTATTCGTGGGAATTGCAGTATCCGCCGAAATATGTATGATCCGCCATGAATTCCGTTTCTTCCTCCGGATAATAGTCTATCCCCTTGGTGTACGGATATAAGGCGTAGATCATTCTTTTCAGCTCGTCGTCAATAACTGCCGACCGGCAGCCCTTGTCAAAGGCTGCCGCTATATCCCTGCGGTATTTTTCCTTGACGATCCCCTTGTACCTGAAACCCCAATACCAGCTCATTTTATGTCCTCCTTTTTTCTTAGAAAAAATCCTCGCCGAAAAGAAATTCAGGCAGCTTTGCGAACTCCTCCGACATAATATGATGTCCGTAATTGTCGCCGCAGTCGCAGTAAAACACCCATAGATCGCCGAGCAGCCTTTCAAATATTTCCCCGAGCGTCATACCGAGATATTTTTCAAATCTGCCGTAAAGACTGTCCCTGCAGGCTTTGACAAATGCAGTATCCAAATATTGATCATCTCCTGAGAGCGCCTCGGAAACGAAGGGCGTATAGGCAAGGTCAAGCGCCTCGCGGGTGAATACCTCAGGTATCTCGTCATCGGAGGTATAGGGAAGACCGTTATTCTCCGGTCCGCGGTACATGAGATCCCTTATTTGCAGATAGAGGTCAAGTATCAGATAGCCTGCCAGCCTGTCGGCGGTATCATCGGAAATTTCCTTGTTTTTTATCCTGTCAACGTAATGCTCAAGGGAATGAATTTTTCTTCCCGAAGCAAGATACTGCTCCGCTCCGTAAAAAATTATCTCCATAATACCGTCGGATAAAGCTCCGTCAATATCATCAATATCCCAATAGCCAAGCTGTGAGACGGGACGGAGCCTCTTGACAAAATCGTCCGATATCCACCTGCTGAAATCCTTCGGGTCTCCTTGAAAACGAGGTATGCATGATACGCGTTCCGCCGGGTCGTCACTGTCAAAGGCTAAAATCGAGAAATCGTAGACGAAGGGCGACATATAAAACCTGTATTTTACCGGATCATTTACGGATACATCATCAAGTATCCTTTCAAGCTCTGTTTTTAGCTTCTCGGTGTCACAGTCCTTGAAAATAAAGCTTGAGCTTGAGCTGTTTGTTACAAAATCTGTTCTTATCTTCAAAATATATCGCTCCTATCCCATGTGATTGCAGCCTAAGATACACTCGGGCAGTTTCTCAAATTCATCTCCCAAAAGAGAATCCGTTTCTCCGCCGTTAAAGAAAATATACAGCTTTCCAAGCACTGCTTCAAGTAATTCTATCGGGGTCATTCCATAGTATTTGCCGATCCGTTTCAATATCTCATCCGTATGGTATCTTACATATTGTCCGACAACATCATACATTTCCCCGTCTATCAAAAGATAAATATCGTCATAGCGCTCAAAAAACAGCTCCCACAATTTGGACCTCTTTGGAAAAAGTCTCTTCATAATGCCGGTCGGTTTTATGAGTGTACCAATTCTTACGGAACAGTTCATTGTTATAATGGAACAGGCAGTGCATCGCGGTCAGAGCAGTGAATTTCTCGTGCATTTCATCATTCATGGGCTCGTTTTGTATCTTTTCGATATAGTATTGCAAATCACCGTGTTTTTTGCCGGAGCTCATATATGAGTCGATCCCGCTGAAAATGATCTCGAACAGATCACATTTATACCAACTGCATATTTCTTCCATATCCCGGAAATCAATATTGTCTGAAGGTTTCATAGAAATTGACAGTAAGCGATCAACTGCTTTTTTACATTCATCTAACAAGCTTTTTCCGGATAACCATTTCATATTATCAGAATCTTCATAATTCGGATATAAGATACATGATAAAGATTCATGATCGGGATTCTCTGTTATATATTTTTCAATGCCCTTCATCACTTCGGTTTTGATTTTTTCCGTATCACATTCCATAAAAATATAGCTGGAGCTTGAGCTGTTGGTAACAAAATCAGTCCTTATTTTCATCCGTTTTCACCTTCTCACTGCATATCACTATTTCTTGGATCATAGGACATCCGCCCATACAGAATTCCCTGTGCGGACAGTCAGGACAAGCATCTTTCATTTTATTCCTGATTCCTGATCATTTCAAATTCTTCTGAAAGCCATGCCTGTTCTATCGTTTTTTCCCGCAGATCAACGGTATAGCCCTCGTCCTCGGCGCAGAAGCTGCTCGGCAGCATTTTCATATCCGCCGAAATATACGCCGACCACCTCGCTGCCTCGCAGGTGTCGATCAACTCGGGCAAGGTACGGGCAAAGCTGAGCAGAGCAGGCACGGTGCAGGAATCAAAGCCGATCTTAGCCGAGCCCGTCTGCGTTTCTCAGGTTAAGTATATACCGCCTGAAAATGCCCTCGCCGACAATAACGTCCGTCACACATTCAAACTGATTGCACACGCGGAATATCCTTTCAGTAAAGCTGTGTTCTGACGATATTACCGGCACTCCGTCAGGCACGGGAACAAGGTCGTTTGCAGGGGCATAGGTAGAGCTTGTGCTGAGTCTTTTTTGCATAACGTCCCCGACGATCTCCTCGATATCGGTACTGTCACAGAATTTTTCTCCGTTCCACGTGCCCGTAAAGCGGGCGTCGGATCTGTCGTGCGAAAACCGGATATCATCATCGTTTTCTTCGGCGGTCTTCTGCTCCTGCCTGCGTTTTTTCTCAAGCTCTGCGCGTATCAGTCTGCGTATATCGGTGTCGCTGACAAGGCGGGTGTCCGAGCTTGAGCCCATACCCCGGCTTGACGGGTAATACAGGATATAGTATTTTTCGCTCATTAATTATCAGCCTTTCCATATAAGATCTGCGTGAGTGTTTTCCTTGAGCTGATGATATCATATCACGGGTCATTGTTTGTTATTAAGCAATTTGATATGTCAAAAATTTTTGTCGGAAAATATATCTCTGCGTGAGAATGCACGATAACGGAAATTTGCTTTACCGTGAAAATTATGTTATAATAATACCGCATAATAATTTACGGAAGTATCAGACAGATCGGAGAGGTGTAGAAGTTGACCAACCTTACGAAAGAGCTTATAAAAAAGACGTTTATTTCACTGCTTGAGCAAATGCCGCTTAACCGCATATCGGTCAAGCTCATAGTGGAGGAATGCGGCATAAACAGAAATTCGTTCTATTATCATTATCACGACCTTCCTGCGCTTATAGAGGAGATGATACGCGAGGAGGCGGACAGGATAATTACGGATTATCCCACGATCGGATCGATCGAGACGGCGCTCATGGCGGTGACGGACTTTGCCTCAAAAAACAAAAAGGCGATCCTGCATATATACGATTCGGTCAGCCGCAATATATTTGAGCAGTACCTGTGGAAAGTCTGCGACTATATAGTGAGATCCTACGGCGAGTCTCTGCTTGCGGGCAGGGAGATAGATGAGTTCGATAAGGAGATACTGAGACTGTTTTATAAGAGTGAGCTGTTCGGCGTAGCTATAGGCTGGCTCGATAGGAAAATGGAGTCCGATATACAGAGGATAATATCACGATTCTGCGAGCTTTACCGCGGCATGATAGAAGAAATGGTAAACCGCAGCATAAACGGATGCCCCGATGAATGATAGACAATTTTCGCCCCGTGTCTGAAAAACAGACACGGGATTTTTTTTGCCCGTTTTTATCGCGGCGATAAATAGTATAATAGATTGTCGGAGGAGATGAGAAAATGAAAACGTGTAGAACCGCTCCGAGGCGCTTGTCAAAGACAGGCTGCGCAGTAAGGTCGGCGGTATTTTGCATTTCGGAAATTTCAGAAACGGAGGCGATCAGCAAGTGAAGCTTGCAAGAGCGGTAGTAAAATTCCGCATACCCATTCTTATAATAACCTTAGCGCTTATGGTCCCGGCGGTGTTCGGGTTTATCGGCACGAGGGTAAACTATGATATGCTCGACTATTTGCCCGAGGACATGGATACAGTCATTGGTCAGAAGGAGCTGATGAACGACTTCGGCAAGGGAGCCTTTTCGTTTATTATAGTGGAAAATATGCCCTCTAAGGACGTTTCCGCGCTCAAGTCAAAAATAGAAAAGGTAGAACACGTCGAATCGGTAATATGGTACGACAGCATTGCCGATATTTCGGTACCTATGGAGCTGCTGCCCGAAAAGGTGTATAAGGCGTTCAATACCGACCATTCAACG
Source organism: uncultured Ruminococcus sp. (assembly GCA_902762335.1). Lineage (GTDB taxonomy): Bacteria > Bacillota > Clostridia > Oscillospirales > Acutalibacteraceae > UBA1213. Next base: position 4,764 of record CACWNZ010000006.1, read on the forward strand.
ATGATGGCAGTATTTTTTAACAGCGCTACCTCGGCCGATATTACTATGGACGCGATCCGCGAGATCCGCTCGATAGCGGGGGAGCAGTGCTTCGTTTCGGGAATGTCGGCGCTTGTAACGGATCTGAAGGATCTTTGCGAGCGTGAGGAGCCCGTTTACGTTGCCGTTGCCGTAGGGCTTGCCACGGTCGCTATGCTGCTGTTCCTTGATTCGTGGCTTGCGCCGTTTATATTCCTTGCCTCTATCGGCATGATGATACTGCTCAATCTGGGCTCAAACTTTTTCCTCGGAGAGATAAGCTACATCACAAAGGCGCTTTCCGCCGTGCTGCAGCTTGCCGTTACCATGGACTATTCCATATTCCTGTGGCACAGCTACAACGAGCATATCAAAACGAACGAGGACCACAGGGAAGCGATGGCTGCCGCAGTTCACAGCACCTTTACGAGCGTGCTGGGCAGCTCGATAACCACCATAGCGGGCTTCATAGCCCTGTGCTTCATGTCCTTTACTATGGGGCGCGATCTGGGCATAGTTATGGCAAAGGGCGTTCTGCTGGGCGTTATCGGCTGTGTAACTGTGCTGCCCGCGCTGATACTTCTGTTTGACAAGCCGCTTCAGAAAACGAAGCACAGAGCGCTTATTCCCGATATGAAAAAGGTATCGGGTGCTGCCGCAAGGATATTCCCGGTTTTTCTCGTTTTATTTGCGGTAGTTGTTGCGCCCGCCTATTACGGCTACAGCAGGACGAACGACGAGATCTATTACGATCTTGGCGAATGTCTGCCGAAGGATATAGGCTACGTTATAGCCAACAGCAAGCTTCAGGAGGACTTTGACGTCGCTTCGACTCACATGGTCCTTGTCGATTCGGGTCTTTCGCCAAAGACCGTGCGCGGTATGATGAAGGAAATGGAACAGGTCGACGGCGTCAAGTACGTTCTCGGGCTTGAGTCGGTGATAGGCTCCCGTGTACCCGAGGAGATACTGCCCGATTCCGTCAGGTCGGTGCTTAAAAGCGACAAGTGGGAGCTTATTCTGATAAGCTCAAAATACAGGGTGACGAGCGACGAGGTAAACGAGCAGGTGGCAAAGCTGAACGACATACTTAAAAGGTATGACAGCAGCGGACTGCTGATAGGCGAAGCGCCCTGCATGAAGGATATGATAGAGACTACGGACCATGATTTCAGGGTAGTAACGCTTGTATCGATAATTGCTATATTCATTATAATAGCTCTTGTAGAAAAGAGCATTTCGCTGCCGTTTATACTGATAGCGGTAATAGAAACGGCGATATTCATAAACCTCGGTCTGCCGCATTATTTCGGGCAGAGCCTGCCGTTTATCGCGCCTATATGTATAAGCACCATACAGCTTGGCGCTACCGTCGACTACGCTATTCTTATGACGACAAGATACAAAAAGGAGCGCATAGGCGGCGCGGATAAGCGTACCTCGGTGGTAACGGCGCTTTCAACGTCAATACCGTCTGTTATAGTATCCGGCATGGGACTGTTTGCGGCGACGTTCGGCGTGGCGCTTTATTCTAACCTTGATATAGTAAGCTCCTTGTGTATGCTTCTTGCAAGGGGAGCAGTTATCAGCATGGTAATGGTCATTCTCGTGCTGCCTGCGCTGTTCATGCTTTGTGATAAGCTGATATGCAAAACAACGCTCGGCATGATGCATATTGATACGAAAAAAACCAAATCGGAGGTCATTTCTGATGAAAAGTAAGATAATAAAGACGGCAGCTCTCAGCCTGTGCGCCGTGCTTACGGCAGGCGCGGTAGGCGGCGCGGCATTCGCCTTCGGCAGCGGCGGAAATAAGCCCGCAGAACAGACGACCGTATCCGCTGCCCCTGCCGCCCGGGAGGATAAGGCGGTAAATTCAAAGGACGAGACGGTCTACGTAATAGCGGGCGCGGACGGCTCGGTAAAAAAGGTAATAGTAAGCGAATGGCTGAAAAACGCTCTCGGTGAAAAGACCTTAGGCGACAGCACGGAGCTTTCGGATATCGTAAACGTAAAGGGAGACGAATCCTATACGGATAACGGCGGCAGCCGCGTATGGAACGCCGAGGGCAACGATATTTACTATCAGGGCGATATCGATAAGGAACTGCCCGTAGCAATTAAGGTGAGCTATACTCTTGACGGCAAAAGCATATCGCCCGATGAGCTGAAGGGCAGGAGCGGAAGGGTGACTATCCGCTTTGACTATGAGAACAAGCAGTACGAGATAGTTAAGATTAACGACAAGGAAGAAAAAATATATGTTCCCTTCGCTATGCTTACGGGTATGATATTGGATAACGATACCTTCAGAAACGTGGAGATCTCCAACGGCAGACTGATAAACGACGGCTCACGCACGATAGCTGCGGGTCTTGCCTTTCCGGGACTTCAGGAGGATCTCGGCATAGACAGGGAAAAGCTTGACATACCCGACTATTTTGAAATAACCGCGGATGCAGATAACTTCTCGCTCGGTATGACGGTGACTCTTGCCGCGAATGAGATATTCAGCTCACTCGATACCGATGCGGCGGACAGCTTCGGCGATATAAAGGGCTCTCTTGCCGAGCTCACCGATGCAATGAAGCAGCTTATCGACGGATCATCTAAGCTTTACGACGGTCTTTGCACACTGCTTGATAAGTCCGCAGAACTTGTCGACGGCATAAACAAGCTTGCGGAGGGCGCAGGATCGCTCAAAAAGGGCGCAGAAGAGCTTGACGGCGGCGCGGGTCAGCTCAGTGACGGCACTGCTAAGCTCTCTGAGGGGCTTGATACCCTCGCGGCAAACAACGATGCCCTCAACGGCGGCGCTAAGCAGGTGTTCGATTCACTTCTCGCCACAGCTGAGACACAGCTCACGGCAGCGGGTCTTACGGTACCCGATATGACTGTTGATAACTATGCCGACGTGCTAAGCGGGGTAATAGCTTCTCTTGATAAGGATAAGGTATACGCTCAGGCGCTCGGTACGGTTACAGATGCCGTAGAGGCTAAGCGCGGATATATCACGGAGCAGGTCACTGCGGCTGTGAAGGCGCAGGTAGAAGCCGGCGTTGCCGAGGCCGTAAGGACTGAAGTGGCAAAGAAGGTCGAGGCGGTTGTACGCGCCGAGGTAGAAACAAAGGTCACGGCGGCAGTCAGCGCCGAGGTAGAGTCTAAGGTCACGGAGGCGGTAAAGGCAGGCGTTACCGCGCAGGTGACGGAGGCTGTTCGCAGCTCGGTAGAGGAGCAGGTGATAAGCGCCGCCGCAGGAATGGATAAGACGGCATACGAGCAGGCGGCTGCGGCAGGACTTGTTGACGAGGCAACTCAGACGGCGATAAAGGCTGCCGTGGATTCTCAGATGCAGTCCGAAGAGGTAAAGCAGGCGATAGAGCAGAACACGACAGCGCAGATGCAGTCAGATACCGTAAAGCAGACCATAGCGGCGCAGATCGATACTCAGATGCAGTCCGATACAGTAAAGCAGTCCATAGCGCAGAATACCGATGCGCAGATGAGCTCCGATACCGTAAAGACGCTTATCTCATCAAAAACGGAGGAGCAGATGAACGGTAAAGAGGTAAAGACCCTTATCAGCGCAAAGATCGCCGAAAAGATGGAGTCGACGGAAATAAAGGATATTATCGCAGAGAACACCGAGGCTCAGGTGCAGAAGGCTGTTGCCGATGCCATGGCGGGCGACGAGGTGCAGTCAAAGCTTGCGGGCGCATCTGAAGGCGCGAAGAAGGTCATTGCGCTCAAGACCTCGCTCGACAGCTATAAAAGCTTCTATACGGGTCTGCAAAGCTATACCGAAGGCGTAGCTAAGGCGGCGGACGGCGCAAAGGAGCTTAAGAACGGCGCTTCTAAGCTAAGCGAAGGAAGCTCGGCGCTCTCGGACGGCGCAGCTAAGCTCTATGACGGACTTCTTGCGCTGAAGGACGGTATGCCCGCTCTCAGCGAAGGCATTACGAAGCTTCGCGACGGCTCGCAGTCTCTTGCGGAGGGTCTGGAGGAATTCAACGAAAAGGGCGTGCAGAAGCTGATCGACGTGCTCGACGGAGATCTATCGGGACTTGCGGAGCGTATAAAGGCTACTGTCAAGGTCTCAAAGAATTACCGCAGCTTCGCGGGAATATCAGACGGGACGGACGGAAAGGTAAAGTTCATTTACCGCACCGACAGTATAGAATAATAAAAAATCAAAGCCGTGCAGGTCGTCTGCACGGCTTTGATAATGTACGGGCTTGTTTTTCGCGGTAAACGGTCTATGCGTCCTCGGGAATGCTCGTTGTATTGCCGTAATTCGGCTGCTCACGCCGGAAGAGATACTCATGGAGATTAAAGATAAATTCGGTGGAAACAAGCTCGGGCTCTGTCAGATCGTTGTCGTCTTGTCGTTTGCCCTTGAATTTGTTGATGCTTACGTAAGCCTTTTCGGGAATAATGATAATTTCTATCCGTCTGTCCTTTATGCTGTTTGCATCGGGATAGTAGATATACTGATCATCTTCGGGATAATAAGCGTCGGGGATACTCTGTATCTTTTTTATCTCCTCCATATAGGGCTCCATAAACCTGCGGCATACTTCCTTGTCATAGCTGTCCGTGACTTCAAGCTCCGGGTCGACCTCAACGCTGCCGAATATTCTTTCTACGTCCTCCTCGGTGAGCTTCTGCGTTATCGGGTACGGCTCCCGCCTGCCGTTTCCGGAATCTATATCCCTTACCTTTTTGCTCAGGTCAAAAACGTCCTCATAGCTTATTCTGTCGCCGTTCTCATCATACTCTGCCACGCGCACAAGACCGTTTCCGAAGATCTGCACCTCCTGCCGTCTTTTATCCGGGGTGTCGGCATCGGACCAATACATTTGGAACGAATCGTAAGGATCGCTGCTGCTGTCAACGTCGGGAAAATACTGTATTTTCTTTATCTCCTCTATATTGTTCATCACCCATGCGCGACAGTTCTGAATATTATTGTAATCTATTCCCTCATATATCTTTGCGCCGTCAAATATCGCAGCTATCTCATCCGAGGTGATCTTCTGCATATTCGGGTACGCATTTCCGTAGGATACCTGCTTCTGATATTCAAGTGTGCCGCCCCCTATAATATCGTTTTTGTTAAACGACGACTCATAGGCTGCAACAAGCTTTGCGTAATAATGATATCTCGTTTTTACGTTGATCGAGTCGGTGACCTCCTCGGGGACGAGCACCTCCTTGCCCTTCAGCTTTTTATCGCCGTCGGGATAGGTCGGAGAGGTATACACGGTCTTTGTATAGGGGGAGGGCAGTCTGCGTGAATACCGCTCCTCAGAGCAGCCGCAGCTTTTGAATGCCGCCCTTTCAAGCTCGTAGGTATAGCTGTAAAGACACTCGCTGCTTTCAAGGTCTCCGTATTCGTCAAAGCAGCTTCTTGTAAGAGTCATGGTGTTGAAATTCATGCAGAGCTGAGTGCGGCAGCCGCTGCGCTCGTTGCTGTCCGGCCAATAATAATATAAGGGCAGGATATATTTTTTATTGTTCAGGGGAACTGCGTTGACACTGCGGGCGTTGTCATATCCGTCGGGAAAATACTGGATAGCCTGCACGGCATCAAACACCGATCTTGAGCGCTGCGGGTCAAGGATCGTATCATAGTAATATTCGTTTCTGTCAAATTCAAATTTGTCGTCAGCAACCGCGCGGAGTATCTCATCATCGTATGCTGTTGAGGTGAGTATGTCGACAAATTCGCGCGCGGTTATCTTTCTCATATCGGGCTTTGCCGCGCCCAATGCAAGATAGTGCTGATAGATGAGAACGTCATAGTGTTCCTTTCCGTAATAAACGCTCCAATTCTTCGTATCAGAGGTGTCGTCCTCTTTGCCCGTATTCAGGCGCTTGCCTGTGGAGCCGTCTGCGGGTGTGACCATAGAATTATTGAGCTCCAGCTTCCAATCGTCGGCGTATATGAATGCATCGGCTCCCGTTACCGTGCCTAAGGGCGTTTCTTCGGGTACCTCGGGTCTTGTATCGGGCTCGCCTTCGGGCAGAATGAAGGCGCTGCTTTCTTTGGACGATGGCTCCTCCGCGCCGCCCGCCGCCGTTTTATCGTCTGATGTAACGGGTCTTGTCATAAAGAACACGCCGACCCCTGCTGCAGCAAGAGCGCATATTATAATTATCCATAATGCGGGTCTTTTATAGCTCAACACGTTTACCACCCTTTCTTTTACTCCCGATTCTCCGAAGCCGAGGGGCAGATAGTTTACCGCTTTTTTCTGCTCGCTGCATTTTACGAGAGCATGGGAGTATCGTTTTCTTTTATCCTGAGAATAATCTCTCACCACTCTTTCATCACAGGCTAATTCGACGTCCCTGCAGAACAGACCGAAGGCAAGCCATACCATGGGATCAAACCAATGCAGACAGAGTATCGCAAAGCCAACGGGCTTCCATAGGTGATCGAGACGGCAAAGGTGCGCGCGCTCGTGCGCCAGGATATACTCTATGTCATCCGCGTCGGTCCCCTCGGGAAGATAGATCTTTGGAGATATTATACCGAGTATGAAGGGCGTGTCCGTCATGCCGCTTACGAATACGCCTTTTTCGATCTCGGAAGCTCCGCGCAGCCTGTGCGCCGTTATAAAATATCTTACAAGCGCACCGATGAACATAAGTACGGCTCCCGCCGCCCATATATAGGGCAGAGCGTGAAGTATGCCGCTGAAAATATTTACGGGCGGCGCTTCGGGTACTGAGGCTTGTGATGCTGCTTCCTCGTGTATGCTTTCCTGTGGCGTTACGGAACTGACTGTCTGCTCATGCTCCGCCGCGATCTGAGGAGTGACCTCTTCCGTGACGAACTGAGAGGTTTGCGGTACGGACGGCGAGGGACGTTCGCTGATCCTTTGTGTCTGCTTTACGTGAGCGTCCGCAGAGGTCTCGGATCTTACGGCGGCATTGTCCGAAAATGCCTGTTCTATCATCGGCTGACTGTCGGGAATAAGGCTGAGTACGCTTTGCAGTGTGAACGGGCATATCAGTCTTAGCCCGACAAAAGCCCATAATATACAGAAGAACGCCTTAGGCGCTCTGCGAAGTATAAGACGGAGCGCTATGACCGCCGCAATAACTATGCACGCCGATATGCTCATATTCAGCACAGAGATAAACAGACTCTCCATTATTGATCCTCCCCGTATTTGTCGATCATCTCGTGAAGCTCCTTTATTTCCTCCGCGCTGAGCTTTTTACGCGATGCAAAGGCGGCGACAAAGGCGGGCAGCGACCCCGAAAAAAGCTCGTCTACGAATTTCCTGCTCTGCACGGAATAATAATCGTTTCTTGAATACAGCGACGTTACGGTGCCGCTGTCGTTGCGGAATATGCCCTTATTGCACAGGCGCTTTAATACTGTAAAGGAGGTCGTTTTTTTCCACCCGAGCGCAGCCTCGCTCTTTGCGGCAAGCTCGGATGAGGTTATCGGCTCATTATCCCATATAATGTCCGCAAATTTCGATTCCGCCGTCCCCGGTTTGAGTTCGCTCATCATTATCACCTCGGTTTTGTTATTCTACAAGCTGTAGTCTGACTATATTCTACAACAAGTAGAATGAAACTTCAAGCGGTATATTTCACGATATTACGGCTGTATCTTTGTCGGATATTACGAACAATAAAAGGCTGTTCTTCATTTTGCCGCAGCCTGATTTCATGTTCGACTTCAACGATAACCCATACTTAATACGCCGCGGCGGCAATAAAGCATGACCGCGGGCATGAAGTATGATACCATAAGAAAGCCGCGCCGCGAACACGGCTCCGGCGGCAAGCTGCCGCGGAAAAAAATAATAAAGAATAATGAAAAAATAATAATTGTGGTGGGCGGTGCTTTGCACCGCCATTATAGTAAGCTTTTGGAGAAGGACAGCTTCATTTCCGTGAGAAAGCTTCTGATAGTAAGACGTATCGGGTACGCAATTCAGCTTGCCCCCGCGGGCATGAAGTATGATACCGCAAGAAAGCTGTGCCGCAAAAATGCCACTATACAATCACTTTGAAACAAGGTATAATAATATAGACCGCAGGGGCTTGTTCTGCCGTTGAGGAAGTATTTATGAACGGAGGAAAAAATATGTCTTATTATCTGCCGTATTTTATATTCGGAGGACTTGCGCTATTAGTTGTGCTTATTGCGGTGCTTAGCTTTACGCGCAGACACAAAATACAAAAGTACGGTGTAGAGACCGATGCTGTGATCTCACGCGTCAGCAGGAGTGAGAGGACCGACTCTGACGGCAGGTCTGATACCTATTACACCTATTACGTTACCTTTACCGCACAGGACGGCAGGACCGTTGAGGCGATGCTTGACACTGAGCCGTCAGATACACGGATAGGCGCTCGTGTGCGGATAAAATATCTGCCCGAAAAGCCTAAAAACGTCATTCTCCTGAGATAAAGCGGCAAGCTGCCGTGTCTCGCCTGCCGGCTCGGTCGGCGCTTCTGCCTTTGGCAGAGTTGTCCACCGGACAACCGCGCCCCGATTTCGCGTTCCTATTCAACGATAACCTATACTTCTACGCCGCAAATACGGCTATATAATAGGCACGTAAAGCTGATAGAATGAAGAACTCAAAGTTCATGAAGAAACAGCCGGAAAGCAGCCCTGCGGGCTGCGGCGGCGTGGATAGCACCATGCAAGGCAAAGCCTTGCCGTGCCGGATGCCGCGGGAATGAAGTATGATACGCCGAAGAAGTAAGCGCGCGCAAGCGCGCGGAACGCGAATCGGGACCGGCGGCTCGCCGGCGCCGGCACCGGTGCCGGGCGATATTGACATAACGGGGGAATTGCAGTAGAATTAGTGTGTGAGATCGGGCAAAGGACCGCGCGGTTTTCCGTAAGGAGCAGGGCTCCGAGGGGGGATCCGCATACTATATATGACCTCAAGGAGTTGTTATAATGGCTGAAAACAAGAAATATGACGTCGGCATACTCGGTGTGTGGATGGGCTGTAACTACGGCAGCGTAATGACCTATTACGCGCTCAATCAGGCTATAAAGGCTCTCGGGTATTCCGTGCTTATGGTAGATAAGATACTCCCCGCAAATGCGGGCAGGGATGCCGAATACGAAATGACACATTCAAGACGCTTCGCAAAGGAGCATTACGACATAGCTCCCCCGCTGAAGCTGAATGAGCTGAAAAAGCTCAACGAGCTGTGCGATACCTTCGTTATAGGCTCGGATCAGGTGTGGAACTACGGCATAAGCAAGCATTCGGGCAAGAGCTTTTACCTTGACTTTGCCGACAGCACCAAAAAGAAGATCGCATACGCTACGTCCTTCGGTCATGCGGTGGACTTTGCACCCGATAACGAAAGAAGGATAATATCAGCACTTATGCAGAGGTTTGACGCTATCTCGCTGAGAGAGGGCGACGGTGTGAAGCTCTGCAAGGAGGTGTACGGAGCAGATTCGACAAGGGTGCTCGATCCCGTTTTCCTCGTTGACCCCGAAAAGGTGTATAAGCCCCTTATCGCCAAGTCTAAAAGACATGAAAAGGAGCCGTTTATCGCCGCCTATATACTCGACCCCACGCCCGAAAAGAAAAAGGCTCTGCTTCACGTATCAAAGAAGCTCGGCGGGATCAAGATAATAAATATGCTCGACGGCTTTCCGTGGCTGTTTGCCGAGAATAAGCGCAAAATGGACATGGACAACTGCATAGAGGACCTTCAGGCGGAGGATTGGCTGTATTATCTCAGCAATGCTGAATTCGTCGTGACGGATTCATGCCACGGCGCAAGCTTTGCAATGATATTCAAAAAGGACTTTATCGCTATAGCCAATAAAAAGAGGGGCTACTCAAGATTCAAGTCTCTTGCGGACGTGTTCGGCATAAGGAACAGGATAGTCACCGAGCCCGAAACGATACTTACCGACGACAGCCTGTTTGAGCCTGTCGACCATGCATCTATAGAGCAGATAATGAAGAGCGAGGCAAGGCGCAGCACGGAATGGCTGAAGTGCGCCCTTGAGGCCGAGAAAAAACCCGAGCCGGCAGGACTTGTGATACCTCAGCCCGTTTACGAGGAGCCGAAGCCCGAGGTATCAATGGACTTCGAGCGCAGCAAAATGCTGGTCACGATGATAAAGGAATACGGCATAAAGCACGTCGTGCTATCGTCGGGCTCAAGGAATCTCAATATGGTAAGGATGTTCGAGGCCGACCCGTTCTTCAAGACCTACAGCGTTATAGACGAGCGCAGCGCGGGCTTTTATGCAATGGGGCTTGCGCTTAAGCTGAACGAGACTGTAGCCATGTGCTGTACCTCGGGTACGGCGGCATCCAACTATCTCACGTCTGTTACCGAGGCTTATTATCAGGGCGTGCCGCTGGTAGTCATAACCGCCGACAGATACCCCTGTGTTCTCGGACAGAACGAGGATCAGACCATACCGCAGACGAACATCTACGGCAGCGTTGTGAAAAAGGCGGTCACCCTGCCCGTAACGCCCGGCACAATGGGCGATTGGGAGGCAAGAAGGCTCGTATGCGAGGCTCTGCTTGAGGTAGACCACCACGGCAAGGGACCCGTACACATCAATATACCCATAGCGAATATCGAACGCCCGAAGCCCGAGCCGAGACTGCTCAAGCTTGATAAGGTGTTCAGAAAGATAGACAGAGTCGATCTCGGCTCTGAGGAAAGACTGTGGCAGGTAAGAGTCAACAGGCTCAAGCAGATGAAGAGGGTACTCATCGTATACGGACAGAATCACCCGCTTTCTGACAAGGAGAAGGCTCTCGTAGATACCTTTGCGGAGAAGTTCAACTGCGTGATCGCAACGGATGCTCTCTCGAACTACAGCGGAAAATATGCGATCCCCTCTACGCCCGTGCTGAGAAACTACGATAACGACAGATTTGACGAGGTGCTGTGGGCTGACGTCGTGATAACCATAGGCGGCAGAAGATCGCTCAACGACCCGATAATCCCGAGGCTCAGAGCTCAGAAGAAGGCTATGGGACATTGGAGAGTTGCCGAGGACGGCAGGGTGGCCGATACCTACCGCAAGCTCAACAGGATATTTGAATGCTCGTCAGCGCAGTTCTTCAGGAAATTCATTGAAATGTCCGGCGACTGCAAAAACAACGGCGAATACTTTGAGGTATGGAAAAACGCTCAGAAGGATCTCCCCTCGGAGCATATAAACAGCTATTCTCAGCTTTACGCAACGGATCTTCTCATACAGAAGCTGCCGAAGAATTCGCTTCTGCACCTTGCGATAGGCTGTACGATAATGTTTGCGAACAGATATGATATAGATCCCTCGGTAAACGTGTTCTGCAATATGGGAACGAACGGCATAGACGGCTCGGCATCTACCTTTATGGGTCATGCCGCCGTAAGCGATGAGCCGTGCTTCCTGCTGATAAGCGACCTGAGCTTCTTCTACGACATGAATTCCGTTTGGGACAAGCACCCAAAGAGCAACGTAAGGATAATGATGTGCAACAACTCTGGCACGAACCTGCTCAGGCATTTACAGAGCAATGCGATAACCCACGCGCATTCGACCTCGGCAAAGGGCTGGGTCGAGGAAAACGGCTTCAGATATATTTCTGCATCCGATAAGGACGAGTTCCATGCAAGACTTGAGGAATTTGTAGGCGAGAGCGACAAGCCGATATTCTTCGAGGTATTCTGTTGATAAAGCGGTGATGATATGAGGGGTTCAAGGATACTGTTTGAAGCGCCCAACAAGGCAAGGCTTCAGAGCTTTGAGGTAAGGGAGCCGAAGGACGATGAAATGAGGATAAAGGTACACTATACCCTCATCTCGGCGGGTACGGAAAAGGCGTACCTGTCGGCATCTCCGAATACGGCGAGGAAATTTCCCACGGTACCGGGCTATTCAAGCGTCGGCATCGTTGAAAAAACAGGCTCTAAGATAACAAGATTCAAGGTCGGCGACCGTGTGTTCGTTGAATATGCGGGACACGGCTCGTATAATTTCAAAAGAGAAAGCGGCGTAGTGAAGATCCCTGATGAGGTGCCGCTTACAGACGCGGTATTCACACGTCTTGCAAGCTTCCCATTGCTTGCACTGAGAAGAGCACGGCTTGAGATAGGCGAATCCGTTGCGGTAGTGGGTCTGGGTATGCTGGGACTTTTCGGAGTTCAGCTTGCAAGAGCCTGCGGTGCCCTGCCCGTAATTGCTATCGGCAACAGAGAGATAAGACAGCAGAAGGCAAGGGACTTCGGGGCGGAATATGTTTTCTCTCCCGACGAGCCCGATATAGTAAATAAGATAATAGAGATAACCGAAAGAGTGAACGGCGTAAAGGGCGCCAACGTGGTGCTTGAGACATCGGGCACTATGGCGGGTCTAAAGCTCGGTCTGCGCTATGCTTCAAAATATGCGCGGGTGCTGGTGAACGGCTGCAACCGCGTATGCGACGAGCCGATAGACTTTTATACCTACGTTCACTGCAAGGGGATTAATATTATCGGCGCGCACGACAAGACAAGACTGCCGTTCAACTCCGCCCCGGGCAACTTTACGGCGAAGAGGGACTATATAACCCTGCTCGGGCTTATGAAGGACGGCAGGCTCAAGCCCTCTGAGATACGCTCGGAGATAGTATCGCCCGCCGATGCGACACAGATATATGACAGACTTCTCAATGACAGAGAATTCCCTCTCGGGGTAGTGTTTGACTGGAGAGAATTCTGATGCTGCGGAGACGCTCCGCAGAAGGACAGACATAGGAGTGAAAAAACATGGGAGAAAAGCTTAACAACAGCAAGGGGGCGAAAAAGCCTCTCGCTCTTTTAGATACGCTCTGGTTCGGGCTGGATTACGGCAGCATACTTACCGCCTTTGCTCTTGACAGAACGGTAAAGAGCCTCGGCTATGATACCCTGCTTACCGAAAAGCCCGAGGCGCTGTGGACGGATCACTATGCGGAGCCCGACAACATAGCCGGCAGCTTTATAAGAAAGCACTGCAGCGTTGCCGAAAACAGCAGTTCGCCCGAGGAGCTTGCGGCTCTTGCAAAAAAAGCCGATGCGGTAATAGCGGGCTCCGACGTTATATGGAGCTATAACGTCTGCACTAACGCAGTAAAGAACAGGTATTTTCTTGATTATGCCCCCGACAGCGCAAAAAAGCTCAGCTATGCCTCTTCCTTCGGGCTTGAGTATTCCGGTCCCTTCGGCGAAGAGCTTCTTGGAACGGCAGCCTGTCTCAAGCGGTTTGCCGGTATCTCCGTTGGCAGCTGCAGTGATTCAGATACGCTCCGTGAGCGCTTCGGTATGTCCGCCGAGACGGTTATTGACCCCGTGTTCCTCTGCGGCAGGGAATGCTTTGAAAAGGCTGCGGCAAACGCTCCGTGCAAAGGCGCCGAAAAGGCCGGCTCGTTCATATTTAATTATATAAAGTACGGCAACGAAAGAAAGCGCCTGTTCCTCAACAGATGCGCCGAGATCCTCACGCCCAATAATTTCAGCCC
>CACWNZ010000007.1 GCA_902762335.1 uncultured Ruminococcus sp.
AGCCATTGTCTGGTTTCCGAGCATATTCCAGAGACCGAGAGCAACTGTCCAGTTATCTTTATTATCTTTCATAAAGTAGCTTACAAAGATGTAGTCTGTCCACGGTCCGATAAATGTCGTGAGCGCGGTATAAACTATAATCGGCTTTGAAAGCGGAAGGATAATTACCCAGAAGATCTGGTTTCTTGTTGCACCATCGATTTTTGCTGCTTCATCAAGTGATCTCGGGATCGTATCGAAGAAGCCCTTTGCGACCTGATATCCAAGTCCGGCACCTGCCGAATATACGATAACAAGAGCGATGAGCTGCTGCTTGAGACCGAAGATCTCCATGATAGCATATACAGCTGCCATTGACATGAAGCCAGGGAACATACCAAGGATAAGACCCATGTTAAGAAGCATTTTACGGCTCTTGAAACGGAGACGTGAGAGAGCGTAGCTTACCATGAGAATGATAAGTGTTGAAATCACGCAGGAAAGAACCGCAACAAGAAGGGTGTTGAGAATCCATTTGAGATAGGGGAATCTCATTTCATCCATAGGAAGAACAGCGCCAGTCTTGGGGTCTGTCTCAACAAAAAGTCTTATATAGTTGTCAAATGTCCACTGTTTCGGGATAAGGTATGATGTTGAAATACCAGGCTCACCTCTGAACGACTGCATAACAAGGTATACGATCGGGAAGATCCAGATGAGGACCATTATTGAAAGGATAATGTAAACAACGGCGTTTGTTACCTTTCTTTTGGTTGCATAGCCCGACTTCATCTGAGAATCGCCTGAGGGTTTCGCAGTTTTCGTATTGTTCATGAGAATTCCTCCTCATTCTTTGATGCTTTGGACATGTTGAAGGTTATCAGCGATCCGATAGCGCAGACTACGAATACAAGAATACCGATAACGGCAGCAAGTCTGTAGTTGCTCTGGTCAACAGTCAGCTTATACAGCCAGGTAACGAGAAGGTCCGTTTTACCTGCGCTGTTGGAGTATCTGGTCGGATCCTCAGGACCGCCGCCCGTAAGGAAGAAGATAACGTTGAAGTTATTGATATTTCCAACGAAGGTGGTGATGAGGTAAGGTGTAGTTACAAAGAATATGTAGGGGAAGGTGATCTTGGTGAACTGCTGAACAGCGTTTGCACCGTCGATACGAGCGCTCTCGTAGAGGTCCTCGGGGATATTCATGAGAAGACCTGAGGTGATGAGCATCGTGAACGGGATACCTATCCACATATTAACAACTATGACCGTGACGTTTGCCCAATCCGTCAGGAAGGGGAAACTTGTTCCCATAGCGCTGTTGAGAGCGCCGCTCTTATCGTCAAGGAGAAGTCTCATAACGAGGAGCGTAACGAACTGAGGAACAGCGGCTGTAAGAACGAACATAGTTCTCCAGAACGCCTTGAACTTGATGCCCTTCTTGTTTATCATGAGGGCTACGATTATACCGAAGATATAGTTTGTGAAGGTTGCGAAGAATGCCCATATAAGCGTCCAGACGAGGATACGTCCGAAGGTAGCGGACTTCTTTGCATCCGCGTAGAATACGTCCGCAAAGTTTTTAAGTCCTACCCACTGATACAGCTTCAGAGGTGAGAGATGCTCTTTATCATAGTTGGTGAACGCCATAAGGATAGTAAAGAGTATCGGCATTACAGTAAATACGATAAGGAGAAGAACGGGGAGAGTAAGAAGTGTGATGTGGAATCTGTCATCGAGGAAGCTCTTGAGCTCATCGATAAAGCCTACGGGCTTCTTGCCCTCTGCGCGGATCTGCTGTGTTGCGTAAGCAGACTTTGTGTTTGCGATGTAGACCGCTAAGAAAGCGATCGTAACTATGATAGTGAGAATGAAGAAAAGAAGGATCTTGTTTGAGTCATCCGCCGTTGCGGCGTTGGTAACAGACTCGCCGTTCATGGTCTTCTGAACGATAGCGACCTCTTTACCTACCGCGCCTGTACCGAACTTATAGAAGCCGGTGACCTTGTCGGGCTTGGAGTCAAGAAGAACAAGGTCGGAGGTATAGATCCTTGTAAGATAATGTAAACCGAAATTGATAAGGAAGAGAATATATCCTGCCTCTGCTGCAAGGAAGATAAGACCCTTCACTATCTGACCGTGCATTATATTGCCGGCACCCATGATTATGTACGACAGCTTGGTACCTGCATCACCCTTTGCAAAGCGTGAGCCGTAGTTCTTGAAGAAGGTACCTATGCCTATGAAGAATTTCTTTATGAAGTATCCTATAGCCTTAAAGAACTTAACTATAGCCTTCGGTATACCCGTAAAGAAGCTCTTCAGCTTATAGACAAAGCGCTGTCCTTTGGTCATCTGGACATAGTCAAGATAATCCATTCATATACAACTCCTTTTATCTGCTTATTGGACCATCCTTATCAGAATACACAAACGGTCGGATCACTCCGACCGTTTGTGCCTTTATCAGACGGTTGCGGGAGTATTCCCTATATGATCTATCCTGCTGCTTTGCTTGATCAAGCCTTCATGTTAGCCTCAACGCCCTTGAGCTGCTCCATGATGACGTCGTCGCTTCTCTTGCCGTAGTCGGAAACAGCCTTGCCGCCGACGTCAGCTATACCTGAGCCCCAATATACGGAACCAACCGATGTGCCCTGTGCGTGTGAATAGGGCTTCTGATCCTCAAGAGCCTTGAATGCGGGATCCTTCTTTATTGCGGGATCCTCGCCGAGCTCCTTGTTTGTGGGGAGAAGACCTCTTGTGTTATATCTTGCCTCCTGTGACTCCTTGCTGCTGAGGAAGTATGCAAGTGTCTGCGCGCTGAAGGGATACTCTGAATAGATACCTACACCGATGAGCTTGTAGCCGCCGAATGAATCGAGCTGCTTGTACTCGCCGTCCATGAGGACCTTAGGAAGCTTGGCAGCGCCTACGTTTTCGTCGCCGATAGCCTTCTTTATAGCAGGACCTTCCCAGGTGCCTATAACGGCTGCTGCGAGGAAGCCTTCCTCAAAGCCCTGTGTAACGTATGCGTTGTCACCGATCTGTCCGGGTGAGCCCTTGAAGCCCTTATCCTGGCTCTCTGCGATGTGGCACATAGCCTTTGCAGCGCTGAGACCCTTTGCGTTGGCTATCTCTGCGGTCTGCTTGCCGTTCTCGTACTTGATAGTACAGCCTGCCGTAAAGAAGAAGCCCGTGTTGTACCATGCGTTGCCGACGTTGAGGTATACGTGCTTGTTAGCCGCGTTTGCGACCTTGATCATCTCGTCCATGTTGTCAAGAACGCTCTCGTCGGTGAATACTCTCTTATCATAGTAGAGGAAGTAGCCGTTATCGGAGGTCTTGGGATAAGCAAGAAGCTCGTCGCCTACCGCGCTAACCGCAAGGCTGTCATCGGTGTGCTCCTTTCTTACGTTGCCCTCATAGTAGGGAGCTACGGCTGCGATAGCGCCTGCCTTCTGAAGCGCTGAGAGCTGGTCGTCTGCGAACGAGAATACGTCAGCAGCCTTCTTCGGGTTCTCGATAACCTTCTGACCTGCCTTGTCCTCACCGTTCTCAACTACGCCGATCTTGATCTCGTATCTGCTGTCTGCAACGAGTGTTTTGAATGCCTCGAGTCTTTCCTTCTCAAACGCCATGTCATCGCCCGAGCACCAGAGCTTAAGAACTATCTTGCCGTCCTTAGCCTCAGAAGCCATGGTGTCCTTGATGTACTTCATTACTTCATCGTCCTTGAGATTGATGACTGAAGTCTCGAACGAGGTCTGAGCAACGGATACGTTGCCGGGACCTGCAGGTGTGCTGCTGCTGCCGCCGCAGCCTGCGAGAGCTGTTGCTGCAAGAGCAGAAGCCATGATGAATGCTGCCGCTTTTTTGGTTTTACTTGCCATAATTATGACCCTCTTTCTTATAAATTTCACGCATTTAGCGCTTTTTTGGCGTATGAACGCTCTGCGCCGATTTTTTGCAACACAAAACAGAGCGTTACTTCGCCGCTACAATAATAATATCACAGCCCCTGCCCGATTTCAACGCTATTACAGCAATTTTATCATTTTTCATAAATATCATTCTATTCTTTTGTTCATTAGGTCAGGACATTCTTGCTAACTTGGGCATATCGTATATTTTTATTTCGGAATACTGTATATTATGCTCATTACCCCTTTGTGCAAAATCACCATTGATTTTTTACGGGAATTTGAATTTTTCTAAAAATCTTTTGCTGCCGCCCGTTTATTATTCGTTTTAAGAATTATATTCGACCGCGCAGCGAATATCTCTGTCAAAATACACAAAGTATATCAGATCCTTAATTTCTGTCTATTGAATAAGAATTCACAGTCTTTTTTGTGCAAAAATCAGAAAAAACATTGAAATAAGCTTAAATTTATGATCCTATAATGCCGCTTTGTCCGCTGTCCCTTCCGATAGTTCTCTGTCAGAACTTTACTCTCCGTATATTTTTGTTTTCTTCTCATATTACCGCACGCAGTATCCCCATTATTATCATAACGCAGCCTGCCGCAGCGCCGAACACACGCTCGCTCACCCGTTTTGTCCTGCCCAGCCTTGCAGCCGTTCCTTCGCCGAGCGCAAGAAAAAGCATCTGAAACGCCCCGCATAAAACGGGCAGAAGCGCGCCCATGCCGCCCGCACCGAATCCGAGTCCTGCCGCAAAGGCATCGGCGGAGAGCGCCATTCCTATTGCCAGCGCCTCGGCGGGCTCTATCCGTCTTGAGCTGTTCCCGTCACAGGCGGACGCATCGGCAAGTACCTTTGCGGTGCTTGCTATAACGCCGCCGCGGCTTTTGGCGGTCTTTTTTCTCCCGTTTCCTCTCAGCGCGCCTATGCCCATATAGGCCCCTAAAGTGCAAAGCAGAGCCGCTCCGATGAGCTTTGCCGTCTGCTCCGTCATGAAACGCCCGATCAGACCGCCCGCAAAGACCGAAACGGTAGTCACCGCCGTTGAGACGAGCAGGATCAGCAGCCTCGCAAAAACGGGTATTCTTATCCTGCCGAAGCCGCACGAGGCGCCTACGTTAAACGCATCTATACTCAGTGCCGCCGAAAGCAGCACGATCCCTGCAAATTCCATTCCGTTCCCCCCGATAATACATACTGTTACATATTATGCAAATGCCGCGCTTCGGGTAAGCGCCTTATGCCGCATTCATATATCGGGCGTGAGAGAAATATAAATTGATGATGACCTTTAAGGATAATTAAGTCTTTCGGGAGAGTGGAGCGATGGAATGGCACAGCATGAGCAGCCGTGCGTGCGCGGAAAGGCTCGGTACGGACGAGAAAAACGGGCTGTCATCGGCAGAGGCGAGGGTACGCCTTGCCGCCGGCGGAAAAAACCTTCTCAGTCAGAAAAAAAGAAAAAGCATTGCGGCAATATTCTTATCTCAGCTTGCGGATCTTACCGTGCTTATCCTGCTTGCCGCTTCGGGCATATCCTTTTTTACCGCAGCGCTCGGCGGCGGCGACTTCGTCGAGCCCGTGATGATTCTTGTGATAGTCCTTATAAACGCCGCAGTCGGCACCGTGCAGGAGCGCAGGGCAGAAAGCGCAATAGAAGCCCTCAAGCGGCTTTCGGCGCCGCATTCCCGCGTTATAAGGGACGGCAGGGAGCAGACCGTGCCGTCGGAGGATATAGTTCCGGGGGATATTCTGTGCATTTCGGGCGGCGACCTTATATGCGCCGACGCCAGACTGTGCGAAAGCGTTTCGCTCAGCGTTGAGGAGGCCTCTCTCACAGGCGAGAGCGTACCCTCGGATAAGGATAACGCGGTCATACTCGGCAGCGATACCCCGCTTGCCGACCGGGCAAATATGATATATTCGTCAACTATAGTATCCGAGGGTCACGCCCGAGCTATCGTCACCGAAACGGGCATGAACACCCGCGTGGGAAAGATAGCCGAGCTTATCGACAGCGAAGAAGCCCCTCAGACGCCTCTTCAGAAAAGCCTTGCAAAGACGAGCAGGATACTCGGCATTGCCGCTCTGTGTATATGCGCGGTGATATTCCTGCTCGGGCTCACACAGAGCGTTGCTCCGCTTGAAATGTTCATGATAGCTATAAGCCTTGCGGTAGCGGCTATCCCCGAGGGTCTGCCCGCCGTCGTCACGATAGTTCTCGCTCTCGGAGTGCGCAAAATGGCTCTCCACCGCGCTATAGTCCGCAGACTGCCCGCCGTTGAGACTCTCGGCAGCACGACGGTGATCTGTTCCGACAAGACCGGCACGCTCACACAGAACAAAATGACCGTCACACGCCTTACGGACGGCGAGGACAGCGTATCGGCGCATTCACCTGCGGGAGAGCTGTTGCTTTCGCTTGCCGCTTTATGCTGCAGCGGCTCGGTAAAAAGATCGGCGGACGGCTTTACGGCAAGCGGGTCGCCAACCGAAAAGGGCATACTGCTTGCCGCTGCCGCCGCAGGGCAGGTGAGTACGGCGCTTGAGGGCAGATTTCCGCGGATAAAGGAGCTGCCGTTCAATTCATTGCGAAAAAGAATGCTTACAGTACATTCTCTGCCCACGGGCGGCTGCAGAGTCATAGTCAAGGGCGCGCCCGACGTTTTGCTGCCGCTTTGCGCAGAGGAGCATACCCGCAGCGGAAGAAAGCCTCTGACGGAAGCCGCCGTCCGCCGCATAGTCGCGCTGAACGACGGTCTTGCGGGAGCTGCAATGCGCGTGATAGCCGTTGCTTATAAGGACTGTCCATCGATGCCCGCCGAAAACGCTCTTGAGACAGGACTCACCTTCTGCGGGCTCATCGGAATGACCGACCCGCCTCGCCCGCAGGCAAAAAACGCGGTCGCGCGCTGCAAAAGGGCAGGCATACGCCCCGTGATGATAACGGGAGATCATCTTGCCACCGCCCTCGCCGTTGCCCGCGAATTAGGTATTTGCTCACACAGGGACAGAGCATTGACGGGCGCGGAGCTCGATAAGCTGAGCGACAAGGAGCTTGACAAAAGGATAAGGAGCTGCGACGTCTTTGCAAGGGTATCGCCCGAGCACAAGGTGCGCATAGTGAAGGCGTTTCAGCGCAGGGGAGAGATAACCGCCATGACGGGCGACGGCGTGAACGACGCCCCCGCCCTGCGCTGCGCCGACATAGGCTGCGCTATGGGAATGAGCGGTACCGATGCCGCCAAGGGCGCGGCTGATCTCGTGCTGACAGACGATAATTTTTCTACCATTGTAGAGGCGGTAGAGCAGGGCAGGGGTATCTTTGCAAATATAAAAAAGACCGTGCATTTTCTGCTGTCATGCAATATCGGCGAGATACTCACCGTGCTGTGCGCCTTTTTGCTGAGACTGCCCGCTCCTCTGCTTGCCATGCAGCTTTTGTGGGTAAATCTGATCACGGATTCCCTGCCCGCCCTTGCGCTGGGCTCGGAGCCTCCCGAGGAGGATATAATGGAGCAGGCTCCTCCGCGGGAAAAATGCGGTATCTTTTCGCACCGGATGATAAGGGACATCATAGTTGAGGGCTGCTTTATCGGCGCAATATCCTTTCTGGCGTTTACGGTCGGGCGGGTCTTATTTGACGGCGGCGCAGAGCCTGTTGTGGGCAGGACCATGACCTTTGCGGTGCTCAGCCTGAGTCAGCTTGTCCACGCCTTTGATCTTAGAAGCAGGCACTCGCTTTTCCGCGCCGGCATCGGCGGCAACCCAAAGCTTATCGGCGCGTTCTTCCTCGGCTGTATCATGCAGGTGACGGTGATATCCGTACCGCTGCTTGCGCAGAGCTTCGGCGCGGTCACGCTCTCACCCGTACAGTGGCTCATAGTCGTCCTGCTGTCCCTCTCTCCCCTGTTACTAAGCGAGCTTGAAAAATTCCTCGAAAGAGATCGGGAAAATGCCGCGAGGGAAATAAAAGGTACATCGGGTGTGCTATAATGTTGAAACCTCGCAAAAAATCGTCTTATGACCGAAGGAAAGGAAGGTAAAAATGCTGAACGTCGTAAAGCTGAAAGGAACGATAACAAAAAAATCTCCTCCGAGGCTGACCTCGAGAGGAGAAATGGTAAAATGCACGATAGCGGTAGACAGAGACGACCGCTCGGGCAGAACGGACCTTATTCCCTGCATAGCATTCAGCAGCAGCGCAAGAGAGCTGTACGAGAGCTTCCGCACGGGCGACACCGTAAGGCTCAAGGGTCAGCTCCGCATGGATCAGTGGACCTCCTCTCTCGGCACCGACCATATACGGGCAACGGTCCTGATAACTCAGGTCTGTGCCGTACACACGGCATCTGTCGAGAATAACGACGAAAGGACTGCCTCGCACTCACAGTGCGGGCAGTCCGCTGTTTTTTTACGGACAGGCTCTCACGAAAAAAAGCGCGGTGAAGCCGAAGGTCCTCACCGCGCCGATCATTTATTCTTCTTTGCCCTTCAGCCCTCCTGAGTACCGAGCTCGGCACTCTCTGAAGTATCGTCCGAAGCAGGCTGTCCGGTTTTGCGAAGCTTCTCAAAATAGTATATCACGCCCGATATCACCACCGCCGCAAGCGATACTCCCCTGAGTATCCAGCCGAAGGTGCCGTGAAGCATATCCGCGCTCGTCAGCTGATCTGCGAGCCACCATACGCCCAGAAACGCAAAATATGCACCGAGCACGTAGACCATTTTGCTTTCCTTCCTGAATTTTGCAAATAATACGACAGCCATGATGAACCACAGCCCCGAATAGACGTAACCCATTTATCTGCCTCTTTTCACTTTTTCTTTTTTGCGTCGATCTTTTCTTTGAGCTTGACGTTTATCTTTTCGTTTGCGCCGAAAACGATCTTGAGTATAAAATATGCGCCCAGAACGATAAGACCTATATAGTGGATCACCATTGTAAAAGAGCTGTCGGGATTTATCTGTCTCACTATATAATCCACCAGGAGCCATATCCCCTCAAACAGGAATATCAGTGCCACGGGTCTGTAGAACTTGAACATCCTCATTTTAGGTGTATACATCAGCGTTGCAACGGCAAGACATACCGCGGCGGATATTACTGCAAGCAGCATTACAAAGCACTCCTCTCCTATCGTATAGAATAATTATACTTTGGAAATCCGTAAATTGCAAGCTTTGAACGCAAACTCTCCGACTTCTTTACAATATTGTAAAATTTTCGGTACTCTCAAAAAATCAGCGGACACCAAATGATGCCCGCTGTTTTTTGCAGTGTCAGATGCATTACCATGCAGTAGCTATATCAAGCTGTGTGGGATTGTTGTAGATGAACCCGCCTGTATCGCAGACAATACCTGCGCCAAGTGATGTGGGAACGATAGAACCTCTCGGTCTGAGGCTGAGATCGGCAGCGACCATGATGTAGTTGCCGAGCATCTTGCAGCCGTCGTCCCTTACCCAGTAGGGATATTCATCAGCACTGAAGCCCATGCCTCTCATTGTGCTTACAACGCCCTCCATAGGAAGGTTGTAGTATGTTTCAAGACCTGAAGGACCATAGTAGATGCCGCTCATGTTTGTGAGGTGGCCGTCACCGGGATAGGTGTAATCATAAGAGATAGCGGGTCTTTCCTTTGTGCCCTGAAGGATCACTGCATTAACGGGCTCCTTTGTTACCTCGTTCTTGAGCTCCTCGGAAGAAACGAACTCGCCGTTTACATACTTTTCCTTTCTGGTGATAGTGCGCTCACCCTCAACGCCGGCCGTCTCTGTTTCTGTCTCGTCTGTGTAGAGCTCGTCGGTATCCTTATAGGTGGTGCTGTAGTCTATCGTCTGAGTCTCTGTAACTACCTTGTACTCAACTCTCTTGATCTCGATCTCAAGACCTGCCTGAACGCTCTTGTTGACGTCAACGTTTACGATATCCTTGTCGGTAAGCTCAACGCCGAGGAAATCGAGAGCGCTCTTTATTGTGCCTGCGGGCACGTACTTGGTGATCTTCTCGCCTCTTACGTCTACGGTGATCTCGTAGCGTGAGAGCTTTATCTCTGTCTCCGAGCTGTTGGACTCAAGAGCCTGAGCAAGCGAACGGCTCTCGTTGTTGCTGAGAGTCATGCCTGCCGAAAGCATTGAATCGGCTGCCGAAGCCTCTGCAAAGGTGCTCGTCTCGGGCTGCTCCGTCTTGTCGACGTCAAAAGCTCTTATTACAGAGATGTTTACGCCCTTCTTGTCGTCATCGGTGCGAACGAGCTTGTCGTTCTCGCCGAGCTCTATGCCTGTTCTTGAAAGAACGGACTGTGTATCGGGGGTTATGGTGTTTATCTTTATTGTCTCATTACCGTCCGTAACGGTGACCGTTCTTGAAAGTGAGCCGACAGAGATAGCTGCCGTCAGGCATACGCCGCCTAAAACTGCTATAGTAATTGCTTTTTTGAAGCCTGCACTGCGTGTTTTCTTCTGATCTTTCATGTTCATTATCTCCTTTAGTTCCTGACCGTAAAAACTTTGTAACCGTTTTGTTTCGGTCGGTGTTTTTCAGTTGATGATGATATTATAACCTATCCCTTCGTTATTGTCAAAAAAAATCGGCGCAACTTTTTGTGCAGTTTTAACAATGACCTTCAATAAAACCGCCTCAATAGTGCAATATAACTGCACATTTCGACTTTTTTCGCTTGTTTTTTCATTTTACGGCAGACTTTTACCCGTTTTTTTATGTGCAATTCGCAAGAACATGATTACAAACTTGTAACAATGCGATATTTTTATAACGCTGATAGATATATTTTCACATTCGATAGACAGCATATATAATAAGCCCGCTTTCTAACAAGGCTTCCCGTATAATACGGTCTGTGAATATTACACTCTGCAAAACAGCACGATTTTGGGGCTTTTATGAATTACAGTCACTTTTCGACGGTTTTCGCGGTTTTATTTATCACATTTTTTCCTGACACACGGCTTATCAACAGTGTTTGCGGGGGATACGTAGCTATTCTGAAGCAGGTGCAAAAAAAGCCCCCGAAAAAAGCGTGAGCCTTCTTCGGGGGGATAATTATTTGTAACAACTTTGTTTTTATACTGTAACCTCATGCGTCCTCAAGAGCCTTTTTGTAACAGTCCGCAACGTACTGAGCCTCCTCGTCTGTCATTGCGGAATACAGCGGAAGGGTTATCTCGTTCTTATACATCTCAAAGGCGTTGGGATAGTCGCTGATATTATAGCCCATATTCTTATATGCCGTCAGCATCGGCAGGGGCTTATAATGTACGTTTGCCGCAACGCCCATCTCGGCAAGCCTTTCTATTACCTTATTGCGGTACTCCTCCTCCTGCCACATAAGCTTGGTGAGATAGAGATGTCCGCTTGAGGCAAGCTTTTCCTTATCGGAAAAATGCTGAAGCACCGAAATGCCGCATTCGGAGAGCTCTCTGTTATAGAACTCGATGAGCCTTCTCCTTCTTTTGAGCATAGCGGGGAATCTTCTCAGCTGGGCAAGTCCTATCGATGCCATGATATCGGTCATATTGCACTTGAAGAACGGACCTGCTATATCATACTCCCACGAGCCGAGCTGTGTCTTTGAAAGAGCGTCCTTTGTCTGACCGTGCAGCGTAAGCAGCATGAACTTTTTATAAAGCTCCTCGCCGTCTATATCGGGGTGCTTTCTCCAGGTAACGGCGCCGCCCTCGCCCGTCGTCAGATTTTTTACCGCATGGAACGAGAACGCGGTAAAGTCCGCCAATACGCCCGTTCTCTCGAAGTTCCTTCTTGCGCCGAAGGAATGCGCCGCGTCGGCAAGTATTATCACCCTGCCGAAGATCTCCTGAAGCGGACTGTTCGGCACGAAGATGTTTCTCTTTGAGTTTACCGCCTCATATATCCTGTCATAGTCGCAGGGCACTCCGCCCACGTCAACGGGAATGACGACCTTGGTCTTTGAGTTTATAAGATAGGGAAGCCTGTCGTAATCTATCTGTATAGTATTCGGGGCGCAGTCTATCATAACGGGCTTTGCCCCTACATGGCACACGACGCTTGCCGTCGCCGTATAGGTATAAGCGGGAACGATGACCTCATCGCCCTTTTTGACCCCGAGCATTCTCAGAGTCATCTCAAGCGCCGAGGTGCAGGAATCAAGACAGACCGTTTTATCGCTCGCGCAGTAGGCGGTTATCTGATTCTCAAATTTCTTGGTCTTTGGCCCCGTGGTTATCCAGCCGCTCCTCAGGGTATCGGCGACCTCGTTTATCTCCTCTTCTCCTATATCGGGCGGCGAAAACGGAATTTTCATCATAATTATCCCTCCTGTACGAATAGGCTCACAGCCCGTTCTGAAGCCTTGCCGCCATAAGCGTATTCTTCATAAGCATGGCTATAGTCATAGGACCCACTCCCCCGGGTACAGGAGTTATATACGAAGCCTTGGGCTCTACCTGCTCAAAATCGACGTCACCGCACAGCTTGCCGTTCTCGTCACGGTTTATCCCCACGTCAAGCACCACTGCGCCCTCCTTTACCATATCAGCCGTAACAAACTTAGGCTTGCCTACCGCCGCTACGAGAATATCGGCGCCCGAGCATATTTCCTTCAGGTTTTTAGTCCTGCTGTGGCAGATAGTTACGGTGCCGTTCTCGTGCAGAAGCAGCATCGCCATGGGCTTGCCCACTATATTGCTTCTGCCTATCACGACGCAGCTCTTGCCTGCGGCGCTTATGCCCGCATAGTGCATAAGCTCCATAACGCCCGCAGGTGTGCAGGGCAGAAAATTATAGTCGCCTATCATTATCCTTCCCACGTTAGACGGGTGGAAGGCATCTACGTCCTTTATAGGCGATATGGCGTTTATTACCGCCTTCTCGTCAAGATGCTTCGGCAGGGGAAGCTGACACAGTATGCCGTTGATGTCCTTTCTGCCGTTGAGCTTCTCTATCAGCTCCGAGAGCTCCTCCTGCGTTGTCTCCGCAGGAAGGGCGTATTCCTCCGAGAGAAAGCCCACGTCGGCGCACGCCTTCTTTTTATTGTTTACATATACTCTCGATGCGGGATCGTCGCCTACTATTATTACCGCAAGTCCCGGTGTGACCCCCTTCTCCTTAAGAAGAGCGCACTCCTCCCTTACCTGCTCCCTTACCTTTGCCGATACTTCCTTGCCGCTTATAAGAACCGCCATTTCAATACACCCCTTAATATTTTTATATTCCTATCCAAACCCGACGCCTCTTGCCGTCAGGTATCGTCGTCAATGCCCTTTATTACCGAGAGAGAGCAGTTTTCGGGATCAAGCTCGCACTTCAGCCTCTCGTTTATATCCTCGGGCGTTATCTGCGTTATCAGCTCTGCCGGCTCAAATATCTCTCTGCCCGTGAACTGCGAATTTATAAGGTCGTTCGCTATGGCCGAAGGACTGTCCCAGCTTCTTGCTATCCTGCCGTATACACAATTCCTTGCGTTCTCTATATCCTCTGCGGATAAGCCCGTTTCGTGCAGCTCCGATACCGCTTTCTTTATCAGCTCCGCCGCAAGCCCGGGCTCCCTCGATTCGCCGCTGAAGCTTATATATCTGTATCCGGGACCCTCGCTGTAATCGGCGCTGAAGCTTGAATTTATCAGCTTTCTGTCAAGCAGCTCACGATACAGGCGCGACCCCTCTCCCGCAAACGCCTCAAGCATTATCGCCGTGCAAAGGCTTTCCTTTGAGGTGACCGCTCCGCTGCCCGCCTCTTCCTTGTAGCCCAGCGCAAACAGCGGCACCGCAACGGGCAGGGTCTGCTCAATATGATCCTGCTTGACCTTATAGGGCTCGTCGGGCATAAGGCTCTCGGTAACGGCAGGCTCGTCCGCAGTCAGCTTTTTATCGGCAGCGGCAAGCACCTGCTCGGGCGTAACGTTTCCCGCAACGCAGAGGACCATATTATTGAGATTGTAATAGCTGTTATAGCACTCGTACAGTATCTCGGGGGTTATCTCGGCTATAGACTCTACAGTTCCCGCAATATCCTTGTTTATCGGGTGGGCGCTGTACATAGCCTCGTGAAGATTCATGCTCACGCGCCACTCGGGACTGTCCTCGTACATCTTTATCTCCTGCCCTATTATGCCCTGCTCCTTTGCCACGGTCTCGGGCGTGAAATACGGCGAGCGTATCAGGTCAAGCAGTATCTCAAGAGATTCGTCAAAGCGCTCCGTACACGAGAACAGATAACAGGTAACGTCATAGGACGTATAGGCGTTTGCCGATGCTCCCGTTTCGGCATATCGGCTGAAGGCGTCTCCCTCCTCGCTCTCAAAGAGCTTGTGCTCAAGATAGTGCGCCGTACCGTCAGGCACGGTAATCCTTTTGCCGTTGCTTATAAAGGACGAATTTATAGAGCCGAAGCTCGTTCCGATAATAGCGTACGAGGACCCGAAGCCCTCCTTGGGACAAATGAGTATCCTTAGCCCCGACGAATGCTTTACGGAATAATACCTTTCGCCAAGGCGTTCGTTTTTTATCTCGGTCAGTTCCATGGTCACGCTCCCCCTTTCTCAGTTTCCCACAAGCGAAAATACCGTGTCAAGCTTTATGTGCGAGGCAAGCTCTATGATCTCGTCACGGGTAATGCTCTCGGCTATCTCCGCCGACTGCCGCGGCGACACGGGGGACTCTCTGAGCACCCTTGTGCAGTAGTAGTTATCCATAGCGCCGAGACTGTCCAGCGACGATATATAGGCGTTCTTCAAAAGGAGCTTTGCGTGTATCAGTTCGTCGTCCGTAATATCTCCGTTTTTCATCAGCTGTACCTGCTCGGTTACAGCCTTCTCGGTCTTTTCTATCTTATCGGTCTCTACGCCGCTGTCTATTATCATTATACCCTTTTCGTTATCCGCCGCGCAGGCGCAGTAATAGCACAGGCTCTGCTTTTCTCTTACGTTAAGGAAAAGCTTTGAGGTCGGCGCGCCGCCCAGCATTACGGACATCATGCTCGTAGCGATGCATTCCCTTGCAGTTTCGGGGTACTTTATGCGATAGCCCATAATATGCTTCGACTGCGAGATCTCGTCGGTCTCTACAGCCCTTTTCACCTCAGACACCTCAGATATTATCTTCGCAGCGCCCTTTATCCTTCTCGGTCTGCCCGCAAAACGGCTCTCTATCGTATCATAAACTCCCTGCACGCTGCCGCTGCCGAGCCTCATTGCGGATACCGCCGCATTGTCAAGAAGCTTCTTCCATGCCGAAACGAGGTCGTCGCCGGTCACCGCAAGCATTTCCTCACGATTGCCGTATCTGCTGACGGAATAAAGCTCATCCCTGCACATTATCTCTATGCAGCGCTTCATCGCATAGCCTCTTTTATCGTTGAATTCGGCATCTATCTGCTCAAGCATCTGTCTGCGCTCCTGCTCAACGTCCTCCTCGTCAAAATGACCGTCTATAAGCTTAGGCTCAAATATGACCGAGCAGAGCAGCTCCGCAAGCTCCGCGGATATACACTCCCCTCTCAGAGCGTATCTGTCCTCAAGACCCGAGGCAACAAAGGCTATCACCTGATGCTCCCCGACCTTTCTTATCACGGGAAACAGCGCCGCCCCGTAAAGCTCGTTTAGCCTTCTGCTAAGCGAAGTGAAATCGGGATATTTTTTGCACGAGCGGGCAAGCACGCAGGCAAGCAGTGCATTCTCTGCGGCAGTCGCCCTGCTTATGGGCGTTATCAGCTTTATATTCATTCTGCCCGCCTTGAACCTGCTGTCCTCTATCGTATCAAAGGTCACGCCCTCACATATCTGTTTCCTTATCAGCTCAGACATCAAAGCATCTCCATTCTTTTTTGTTATTCCGAACGCCCGTTTTCCTTCCGAAAACGGTTATACTCTTATATTATACCACAATATTCTCAATTATAAAAGACCCTATCGTACTCAGAAAAAACTTTTCCGGCGGCGGCAAGCTGCCGCTCCCGATTTCGCGCCGACGAGCCGACAATTAGCAGGCACGGAAAGTTTGATAGAATGAAAAATCAGAAGTTTATAAGAAAACAGCCGGAAAGCGCGGCTCCCGCCGCGCGGCGGCGTGGACAGTACCATGCGCCGCAAGGCGCCGTGCCGGATGCCGCGGGAAGAAAGTATGATACGCCGAAGAAGTAAGCGCGCGCAAGCGCGCGGAACGTGAATCGGGAGCGCAGGCTCTGCGCAAGGTTGATTTATGAGGAGGGGTGTGATATTATATGATCATCAAATGCAGAGGAGAAGTGTGGCATGGATAT
>CACWNZ010000008.1 GCA_902762335.1 uncultured Ruminococcus sp.
CAACTGGATAAATATCTGTATATGTAAAAGAGATGTCAAACGCACACATCGGAGGGTCTTCATGCGTATTATATTGTCCGTATAACTTCATCCCCTGACCGCTGACATCGAATATCGGTATCGTGTCCGCTCTGTGGTCTTGGGCGTTAATCAAATCTGGGATGTAATAAATAATGCCCTCTGTTGTAATCTTTGCGGAAAGAAATGCGTCATCGGCTGTAGCAAGGTCGTCAACATATCCGTACCAATATGTGCCGTGATATGTCCCAACCTTTCCAATTTTACAAATGGGGCGGTCGAAATTGTCGCACCATATAACACCGCCATCGTCGATTTGCAATGCACGACGATAAGAGTAGCCTGTTGTATAATGCGTTCCTCTCGTATACCACGTTGTTTTCGACGGCTCAATCTTGAATACGGGAGGTTTTACGCTTGTCAATATGTCAACATCGTCACTATCTCGATAAAAAGATATCCCGCTTCTCGTATATTCTGCTTGTACTCTTCCGCTTGTATAGTAATAGTACGTTCCGTTTTTGTTTATTTCCGAGTTGACATTGTTTGCACCCGTGCCGTATTTGAACTTCATGGCAACAGTTGTACCCGACCCCTCGTACTTTATGTAGTCGGATATGTTGCTCCATTGCAACTGTAGTCCGTCTGTTGTGATGGTGGTCGCAAATTTTTCCCTTAATGTCCCGTCTGCTGCATACTTAAATGCAGCCAAGTCAATCTGCGTCGGGTCAAGGGAAATACCTGTCTGTGTTTCTACAAATGTAGAGTCGAAGAACGAACGAACCCGTGTAGAAGTCAGGTTAAATCTGCCATCGGCAACGTCATAATCAACGACATCCTTGTAGTCATTGATTGTCAAAGCTTGATTAAATATGCGATTTGCAACATTTACAATCGCTTTTGCCGCATTATTAGCCTTTTCAGAAGCAGTAGTTGCTATTCCTCCAGCACTGTTTGCCGTACTTGCGGCATCTCTCAAAGCAGATTCTAATGTAACCTCTTCTGCACCATTATATTTTTTGTGCCAAACACTTTCTGATGTTATGTGGAGATTGCTGACATTGATTTTTAATGTTTGACTCGTTGTGTCGTAATATATCCCGCTGTTCTCATCAAGCTTGAGCTTCAGACCGTCATTCGTCCATTCAAGACCGCCTGTGCTTGTGACTTTGACTCTAAGATTGCCATTAGTCCATTGCAGACCCGAATTTGAACCCAAGTTGAGCGTCAGTCCGTTTGTGGTATCAAACGAGAAATGTTGGCTGTTGTTGAGGGCAAAGCTTATCCCTGTCGCAGTCTGCTCTGCGTGACTTGCATTGTTATAAGCATCCGTAACAGTAGAATTGATTCTATCAGCGTATATTCTGATAG
Source organism: uncultured Ruminococcus sp. (assembly GCA_902762335.1). Taxonomy (GTDB): domain Bacteria; phylum Bacillota; class Clostridia; order Oscillospirales; family Acutalibacteraceae; genus UBA1213. The sequence continues at coordinate 1,390 of CACWNZ010000008.1, forward strand.
AAGCGATATCGTTGCTTGCGTTAGTGGCGACGAGGGCAATCTGTTCCTCGGTCTGATGAATAGCCGTGGCTGTCTCTGCGTTAATAGCCACGAGACGGGAATATATATCGCCGTAGTAGGCTTTTATGAGGGTCTTTTCGTCACCGGGAGAATAAGGATGCGCAGGGTCGTTGAAGGCTATACGGACGGGGTTCTGCTCCGTGGTCTTTTCCAACGCCTCGGCGGAGATACACCGTGTCGCTGCCGAAATGATAGATGCAGGAGCCGAAAGTGCCATGATAACGAGGCGTATATTTGAAACGAAGTCACGCAGCAGGCTTGAGCTCGAAAAGATGGTCCTTGGGTCATTGAGATATTTTCACGACGGAAAAATAGCCCTCGTGACGGTAACGGCGGAAATGATGTCGCTCTCGGGCGCAGCAGAGAGCGAGACCGAGGGCATAGCCTCTATCCCGCGGCAGATAGAGGGCGTAATGATCGGCATTACCGTAAGGGAAAAGGGCAGCGGAAATTACAGGATATCCGTACGCACGTCCGACGGCGCCGACGCGTCAAGGATATGCGCTTCGCTCGGCGGCGGCGGTCATAAGGCGGCGGCGGGCTGCACTATAGAGGGCGACCTTGAATCCGTCATATATACTATATCGAGTGCCGCGATAAGCGAGCTGTTAAAGCTGCAATGAACGGTATACTTATCATAGACAAGCCGCAGGACTATACCTCGTTCGACGTCGTTGCCGTTGTAAGAGGCTGCATGAGAGAACGGCGCGCAGGTCATACGGGAACTCTCGACCCCATGGCGACGGGAGTTCTGCCAATACTCCTCGGCATTGCGACCAAGGCGCAGTCTCTGCTGCCCGATACCGACAAGGAATATGAGTGCGGCTTCAGACTCGGCATTGCTACCGATACCCTTGATATCACGGGCAGAGTGCTCAGCGAAACAGCAAGCAGCGCGGACCGCAGCGATATCGAAGCCCTGCTTCCGCAGTTCAGGGGCGATATAATGCAGGTGCCGCCCATGTACTCTGCCGTCAGCAAAAACGGTGTACGACTTTACGAGCTTGCCCGCAAGGGGATAGAAACCGAGCGCGAAGCAAGACCCGTGCATATCGGTCTGCTTGAGCTAACGGGCTTTGATAAGGAAAAACAGACAGGCACACTGAAGATAGCCTGCTCAAAGGGAACGTATATCCGCTCGGTGTGCGACGATTTAGGCAAGCTGCTCGGCTGCGGCTGCGTAATGACGTCCCTAAGGCGTACGAGAGCCTGCGGCTGCGATATATCCCGCGCCACGGCTCTTGACGAGATAAGGCGGCTCGCAGACTGCGACAGAGCCGCACTTGAAGCCCTTGTCAGACCCACGGACGAGATATTCTCGGAATATCAGCGCATCACTCTGAGTCACGAGCAGGCGTTCCGCTTCAGAAACGGCGGCGGACTGACTCTCTCTCGGATACGAGGCGCAGACGGGCTTCAGGACGGTATGTGCAGGATCTACGGCGCAGACTGCGGCTTTATCGGTCTCGGCATTGCCGACCGCAAAAACGATACGCTCGGCTTCAAAAAGCTGTTTTTGCAGGATAAATAAATAATACGGTGTGAGCATAATGAAGATAATAAAAGAGCTTGTACGCTCCGATAGACCCACCGCTGCGGCTCTCGGCTTTTTTGACGGGGTACACAGAGGACATCAGGCAGTAATAAAAGAGGCGGTGAGCACGGGCAGACAAAGAGGGCTTATCCCCACGGTATTCACGCTTCAGCAAAGCCCGAGAACTGTGCTCTTCGGCGAGGAAGCAAGGGCGATAATCACGCTCGAGGAAAAGCTCTCAAGGCTTGAGGAGCTCGGGGTGGAGCAGGTATACCTTATCGACTTCACCACAATAAGAAACATGACGGCAGAGGACTTCGTGCGTGACGTGCTGATAGGCATATTCCGCGCAGAGCATACGGGCTGCGGCTTCAACTACCATTTCGGCAGCGGGGCAAAGGGAAACGGCACGATCCTTTCTCAGCTTGCGGCGCAGTACGGCATTACCGAAACGACCCAGCCGCGCCTTTGCTTTGACGGTGAGCCTATAAGCTCGACAAGAATAAGAAAATGCATAGCGCAGGGCGACGTAGCTTCGGCAAACGCTATGCTCGGCAGACAGTGCGGCTATAAGCTGCCCGTCGTTCACGGAAGAAAGCTCGGGCGAACCCTCGGATTTCCGACGATAAATCAGCTTATGCCGGAAGGACTCGTAAAGCCGCTTTTCGGCGCCTACGCATCGACCGCCGTTATTGACGGAACGGAATACCTCGGCGTTACCGATATAGGCATAAAGCCCACTGTCGGCTCTGACAGAGTGACCGTAGAAACGTGGCTGCCGGACTACTGCGGGCGCGAGCTCTACGGCGAAACCATCGACGTAAGACTGCACGGGTTTATAAGACCCGAAAAGAAATTTGAAAGCCTTAACGAGCTGAGATCGGCTGTACTTGCAGACGAGCAGCAGGCAAGGCGTATTCTTTTACGGCATAAAACGGGATATACTGACGGGACAGGCTGAGCAGTAACGTCTGACCCGAGCTGTAATATATTATCTGAAAGGAGAATGTATATGAACAGAGGATTCGGAGGACCTCCCAGAGGAGGCGGAGGTCCGGGACACAGACCACCGCCGCCACCAAGGGGAGGAGGCTTCGGAGGACCGCCCGGAGGACACAGACCTCCGCCGCCCCCGAGAGGCGGAGGCTTCGGAGGACACAGACCGCCCCCGCCGCCGAGAGGCGGAGGCTTCGGAGGACCGCCTCCGGGAAGATACTCAGGCAGAGGACGAGGATACGGCGCTCCTCCTCCGCCGCCGGGAGGCGGATACCGCAGACCGCCCGCAGGCGGCTGCTGTCTGGGCTGCGCGCTGCCCGTTATCACGGCGGCAGGCGCTCTGATAGCAGGCATTGCAATGCTTATTGCGGGAATATTCTGACTATACGGAGATGACAGAATGGTATTTGCGTTTTTACCTACCGCCCTGCTGTATCTCTGCTCGGGCGCAGGTGCCGCGCTCAGCATAGTCATGGTTTTAATCAGCCCGCGCAGCTCCGTGCTGCCCTGCTCCGTACTGTTTCTATGCTCTGCGGCAGGCATACTGATATCCTATACGCTCTCTGACAGGCTCGACAGACTCAGCGAGGAGGGCTTTCTTACGGATTTCGACCGCAGCTACAGAGCGGCAGTAAAGCGCTCTCACCGCTGCTTCGGCTCGTACAGGATAATCACCCTGCTCAACACGGCATACTACTGCTGCGCATACGAAAGGCTCGAAGAAGCCCGCAGCGTTCTTTTAAAAGCAAAGCGGCTTATAGAAAAAAACGGAAGCTCCACCTGCCGCTGCGCCTATCTTCTTCTCGTACTCGAGTACAAAAAGAAGACCCGCGACATGAAGGATATAGGCAAAATAATATCGCATACCGCCGAAAGCATAGGCTCTGCCCGCTACGTAACCCGCAGCGGCAGAAAAAACGCCGCAGATGCGCTTATCTATTCCGCAGCCGAGCTTGAACTCTATTCAAGACCCGCTTCCGAGCTGAGCTCCGTCCGCAGAGATACCGCCGAAAAGCTGTACCGCCTTTCCTCAGAAAGGCTTGCCCGCTGTGACGGACGTGTTTCATACAAACGGCTCCGCATTATATACGACCACGCGCTTGCGTGCATACTGACGGGCAGAAACGACGAAGCGCAGCGCTGTCTCAACGCGCTCATATCCTCGTCCGCGCCCTTCCCGCTCTGCCTGCGCGCACGGAAATACCTTGCAGACGGCGATATCCGCATACTGCTTGAAAGAACTCCCTGACCCATGCATGACAAAAGGCTCCGCTCATTACGGGCGGAGCCTTTATTGCGCTGCGGCATCAGCCGCCGAACTTCATTTTTACCGACTGCAGCTTCTGCTGTCCTGCGTCCTCGGGCTTGTACCAGCCTCTGTCCTTCATAGCGCCGTAGATCCTTGACTGCATACACAGCGATGAATCAAGGCTGCCCGTAAAGGTCTGATGCACGTCTGCGCTCGATGATTCTATAGCGCCGTGCAGATAAAGGTCGCATACGCCCTTTTCAAGCATAAGCATATTTTCCATAAGATCTCTGTCCTGCATAATACCGTCTCCCTCCGTCACAGCAGCCCGTAAAAGCTATCGAATATCTGTCTGTGGTCCTCCGAAAGCTTCTGAACAAGACCTCTGAGCTCCGGATCCTGAAGTCTGCTTATAGTCTCGGTACACTGTGTCTGAAAATACTTCTCGTGTCCGAGAGCGTCCTCAACGTATAACAGCTCTTTGTTTGTCATGGTATGACCTCCTTTTATTGCTGTATTACTATTATGCCCCGTCTGCGGGCTTCTATTCATTTTTCATCTTAACAAAAAAATTGCGTAACTTTTGTGATTTTGATAATTGACAAGAACTGCGAAATAAAATAAGATTATTATGAATAGGTTTTTCAGGAGGGCAGGATCATGAACAGAGACCTTATTTACGAATACTACGGCAGACAGAAAAACGATATGGAAGCCTCAGTCATGCCGTTCGTCATATTTCAGCGCATAGAAGGCGAAACGCATATAATTCTTATCTCCGACGGTATGTTAAAGCTCTTTGATGCAAGGCGCTCCGAGGTTACCTACGTTCTTGAGAACAACATCTATACCACCGTTCACCCCGAGGACGTTGACAAGGTCGCTGCAGCGTGGAAGGAGTTTGTAGGCGAGACCGATAAGTTCAATATCGTATTCAGAAAGCTCGTACACAGCAAGTTCCTGTCCATACTCTGCAAGGGCGAGAGCTTTCTTACCGACTCGGGCGAGAAGCTCTATATACTCTGGTGCAGCGACGTTACCGATATAGTCAACGCAGAGAAAATGAACACCTACTACGATAAGCTCACCAACCTTCCTAATATGTCGACCTTCGGCGTGCTTGCGGAATATGAAAGAAAGCGTATGCACAGCAGGGGAATAGTTCCCGCCTTCGTATATTTTGATATAAGGGACATGAAGGCGATAAACGAGAAATTCGGGTTTTCACGGGGCAACGGCATTCTTTCGGGTACCGCCTCGGTGCTCAGGGACGTCTTTGAAAAGGATCCCATAGCCCGCTTCTCGGACGATCACTTCGTAGTTATAACGGGCAGAAAGCACCTTGAGCAGAAGATAGAGCAGGTAAACGATCAGGTGCTGCGAAACCCTATGGGCATACCCGTGCAGCTTTGCGCAGGCATATTCATAGATGACAAAATGGGGCTCGATATCTATGCCTCTATAGACAGGGCAAGGATAGCCTGCAAGACGATAAAGGGCGACTACACCCGCAAGTATCACGTTTTTGACCGCGAGATGTTTACCGAATACAGACAGCGCCGTCACGTTCTCAACCACTTTGACGAGGCTCTCGAAAACGGCTACATCAAGCTTTACTATATGCCCATAGTGCGCACCCTCACAGGCAAGATCTGCGACATGGAGGCGCTTGCAAGGTGGATAGACCCCGAAAAGGGTATGCTGCCGCCCTCACAGTTCATTCCCGTGCTTGAGGACAACCGCCTTATAAACAAGCTGGATCTTTATATGCTGCGCAGGATATGCGAAAGCCTTGCAAAGCAGAAAAGCCTCGATATGCCCCTCGTACCCGTATCGGTGAACATATCAAGGTCGAACTTCGAGGTATGCGATGTCTTTGACGAGGTGCTCTCCATAGTCAACGAATTCAACATAGCGCACCATCTGCTCACGGTGGAGATCACCGAGAGCGCCTTTATAAAAAACCAGCAGTTCCTTACAAACCAGATAGAGAAATTCCGCGAGGCGGGCTTCAACGTATGGATGGACGACTTCGGCAGCGAATACTCGTCTCTCAACACTCTTCAGGAATACACCTTCGACCTCATCAAGCTCGATATGCGCTTTATGAAGAATTTTAGCCTCACGGGCAAAAACAGGCTCATACTCTCCGACGTAATAAGCATGATCTCAAAGCTCGGCGTCAGCACCCTTGCAGAGGGCGTACAGACTAAAGAACAGCTTCGCTTCCTCAGGGATGCAGGCTGCGACAAGGCTCAGGGCTTCCTTTTCGGCAAACCAATGCCCTGCGAATACTTCTACGAAAAGAGAAGCTTCAACGGACTCGAATATGAGGATCTGACAAAGACACAATATTACGAAAAGCTCAGCACCGCAAGCCTTGACCTTGAGGAGATACCTCTTGACCTCGGCAAGTATTTCGGAGACAACACCGTTACCCCCGTCGCCCTGCTTGAATTCCAGGGAAAGGACAAGTTCCGCATACTCAAGTCCAACAGCGCATACAAGAGCTTTCTTGAGCGCATAGGGCAGGATAAGGAAAACATATACAACGATTACTACGATTGGTACAGACAGCCCTCGCAGCTTTTCATAAACGCCGTAAAGAAATGTCTCTCGTCCCGAAGGAACGAAAGCTTCTACGGCATTCTTGAGAACGAAACGAGAGTATCCGCCAACCTGCACTTCATAGCCTACGATGCCAAGACCGAAACGGGCGCTGTTCTCGTTATCATCACCCGTCTTGATAATTCACCGCCGCTTCTTGCAAGCGAAGCGCACAGCACTTCATAATATTTGCAGATACGAAAAGAGCTGCCGCTCATCAGAAGCGGACAGCTCTTTTTTTCTTATCGGTTTATCTGACTGCGGGATCAGACTATGATCTCGCCCTCTACGTTGCCTGCGATAGCAGCAGCGTTTGCCTCGTCGGTATCGATATGCATTGCAGGTGCAAACTTGGGGCTTACTCTTACTACTACGTCGCCGAAGATAAGCTTTCTGCCCTCGCCGCCTACCGCTACGCTGACGACCTGCTTGTCCTTGAAGCCGTTTTCTTCAGCGGTCTTGGGATCGAAGTGGATATGCCTCTTTGCAACGATAACGCCCTGAGTAAGCTCTACCTCACCCTTGGGACCTACCAGCTTGCAGGGGGGTGTGCCTGCTACGTCGCCGGACTCCTTAACGGGAGGGACTATGCCGAGCTTTCTTGCATCGGTAAAGGATACCTCTATCTGACAGTCGGGTCTTACGGGACCGAGGATAGAGCAGGTAAGCTCACCCTTGGGACCTACTACAGTGACCTTCTCAAAGCAGAGGAACTGACCGGGCTGAGAAAGATCCTTTTTGTTTGTGAGCTCTGCGCCCTTGCCGAAAAGAGTCTCAAGAGCCTCCTGTGTAACGTGTACGTGACGGGCTGAGGTTTCAACAAGAATTTTCATTTTAACGTTCTCCTTTTTATCATGATTTGCTTTTATACTATCATTTTACAACGATTTTCTCTAAATGTAAATATCCCGCCTTCAACAAATATAAAAGGACAGCGGATAATTTTTTTGTCAGCATAGGGTCATTCGTAGGTATGGTCACATATTTCCCTTATCTTTGCCTGAAGCTTCAGCATATCCTCAAAGGCGGCGGGCTTGTTGTTCGGGTTTCTCAGCAAAGCCGCAGGGTGAAGTATGGGCATCATAAGAATGCCGCCCTTCTCAAAGAACTGTCCATGCTCCTTCATTATCTTTATGTCGGGCTTTATTATCTTTGCCGCCGCTATCCTGCCAAGACACACTACTATCTTCGGTCTGAGAATAGCGAACTGCCTTCTCAGCCATTTTATGCACTGCTCCTGCTCCTCGGGCAGCGGATCCCTGTTGTGCGGCGGGCGGCACTTGACTATATTCGCTATATAGATATTCTTTTTGCGGTCAAGGTCTATAGCCGCAAGCATTTTATCAAGAAGCTGTCCGCCCCTGCCTACGAAGGGCTCCCCCTGAAGATCCTCCTGCTCGCCGGGACCCTCACCTATGAACATCACCTCGGCATCGTCAACTCCCGTGCCGAAGACCACGTTCGTTCTCGTTTCGCACAGACCGCAGTTCCTGCAATCAAGACATTCCTGCCTGAGCTGTTCAAATTCCTCGTTCTTAACAGACATTTCATCACTCCGTCCTTATTATTGTATATCTATTGTACCACGGATCTTCATTTTACACAATATGCCGGAATACATCTGTCCGTTTCCGGGGACGGCGCGATGCTGTCCCCTGCGGCAAAAATGTCCTCAATAGTGCGATATAAACAATAATTTTCGGCAAATTTATATTTGAGTTTTTTCGGATTATATTGTAGAATATTACTACACGCTCTTAACGGGCTTAAAATAAATCGGGAGATGTTGTTTTTCCAATGAAGAAATTATTATCCTTATTCATATCGGCAGCTGTTATACTTGCAGCCCTGCTCGTGCCGCAGATAAGTACCTCAGCCGCAGAATACCCCATTGATTTCGGAGTACACTGCACCTCGCTCTATCTCGAAAATCTTGATACCGAGACCGTAGTATATACCAAAAACCCCGATCAGCGCAGATACCCTGCCTCTACCACCAAGATAATGACCTATATCATCACGGCGGAGAACGTCAAGGATCTCAAGAACACGACCGTCACCATAAAGAGCAGCGTGCTGCACATGCTCGACGGCACCGGCAGCTCTATGGCGGGGCTCAAGGCAGATGAAAAGCTCTCGGTATATCAGCTTCTGCACTGTCTTATGATCCCCTCGGGCAACGATGCGGCTTTAGTGCTTGCCGACTACGTAGGCAAGGGCGATATAAACAAATTCGTTGAGATGATGAACAAAAAGGCAGAGGAGCTCGGCTGCGAGAATACGCATTTCGTCAACCCCCACGGACTTAACGACCCCGACCACTACACCACGGTGCGCGATATGGCAAAGATAGCGAAATACGCCTGCGGTCTGCCCGAGTTCCTTGATATCACCGACAAGGCGACCTCTGACATCATAGGCGAGGACAGATACCTTGTCACAACGAATTCCATGATAGACCCCGTACGCGGCGGCGACCTTTTTTATCCCTACGCCAAGGGCATAAAAACAGGCTCCACCGGCAACGACTCGGGCTTCTGCCTCGTATCCACCGCCACCAAAAACCAATACACCTATCTGTGCGTTGCTTACGGCGCTCCTTATGAGGACGAGGAGGGTGAGCTTTTTGAGAACGGCGCTATGCTTGACAGCATAAATCTTTATGATTGGGCGTTTGATGATCTGAGCATAAAGACCGTGCTCGACCGCAAGGAGCTTGCCAAGGAAATAAAGCTTGAATTCGCGTGGAACAAGGACACGATACAGCTCTCGCCCGCAAAAAGCTATTCGACTATACTGCCCGACGATGTTGATATCTCGAGCATCGAAAGATCCTACAGAGTACCCGATAAAATAGAGGCCCCCGTAAAGGACGGCGACGTGATAGGACAGGTGGATCTGAGCTATAACGGACAGTTCCTTGCCTCGATAGACCTGATCGCCACCGAAAACATTGACCGCAGCGAGCTTTTATCCGCGCTCGACAGCCTGTGGAGATTCATGTCCTCTCAGATCTTCATAACCATACTGATAATCATAGCAGTGCTTGCGGGAATTTACGCCATAGTGTTTTTCGTTTACCGCAGAAAGAAACGTGCGCAGCGCCCCGTAAAGAAATACCGCAAATTCTGAGCCTTCATTCCGTACAAAAAGCGCTTCACCCGAGTCTTTTCAGGCTTGAGTGAAGCGCTTTATTATTATCTTATTCCTTGATCTCCTCGACCTGATAGATCTCGAAGATGTCGCCTTCCTTTATATCGCTGAAGCGCTCAAGCGTGATACCGCATTCGTAGCCTGCGGCAACCTCCTTGACGCTGTCCTTGAATCTCTGAAGAGAAGCTATGGTATCGTCGGCTATTACTATGCCGTCACGGACTACTCTGACCTGAGCGCCTCTTACCACCTTGCCGCTGAGCACGTAGGAGCCCGATACAAGTCCCACGTTGGTGATCTTATAGGTCTGGCGCACCTCTACCTTGCCGAGCTGCACCTCTCTGAACTTGGGCGCAAGCATACCCTTCATGGCGGCCTGTATCTCCTCTATGCAGTCATAGATGATCCTGTAAAGTCTCATGTCAACGCCGTCACGCTTTGCATTCTCCTCGGCTACGGGGTCGGGTCTTACGTTGAAGCCTACTATGATAGCGTTCGATGCGGAAGCAAGCATTACGTCGGATTCTCTGATAGCGCCTACGCCGCTGTGTATCACGTTGACCCTTATCTCTTCGTTGGTCAGCTTTTCAAGCGACTGTCTTACGGCCTCAACAGAGCCCTGTACGTCAGCCTTGACGATTATCTTGAGCTCCTTCATGTCCTCAAGCTTCATCTGGTCGAACAGATTGTCAAGAGTTACCTTTGTGCGGCTGTTGAAGCGCTCCTCCTTGGCGGCGGTCTTTCTCTGCTCGACAAGCTCTCTTGCAAGACGCTCGTCTGAAACGGCGTTGAATACGTCGCCGCCTACGGGTACATCGTCAAGACCCGTTATCTCAACGGGAACAGAGGGTCCCGCGCTCTTTACGCGCTGTCCCTTGTCGTTCATCATAGCTCTTACCTTGCCGACAGTCGTGCCTGCAACTATAATATCGCCTACGCCGAGCGTACCGTTCTGCACGAGCACCGTAGCTATAGGGCCTCTGCCCTTGTCAAGTCTTGCCTCAATAACGGTACCCTTTGCGGCTCGGTCGGGATTCGCCTTGAGCTCCTTAATATCGGCAACGAGAAGCACCATTTCAAGCAGGTCGTCAATTCCCTCCTTGGTATGCGCCGAAACCGGGATAACGGGAGTATCGCCGCCCCACTCCTCGGGAACTATCTCGTATTCGGTGAGCTGCTGCTTTACAAGATCCACGTTTGCGCCGGGCTTATCTATCTTGTTCACGGCAACGATTATAGAAACGCCCGCTGCCTTTGCGTGGTTGATAGCCTCAATGGTCTGGGGCATGATACCGTCGTCCGCCGCTACTACGAGTATGGCTATATCGGTCACCTGTGCGCCCCTTGCGCGCATCGTTGTGAACGCCTCGTGTCCGGGGGTATCGAGGAAGGTTATCTCCCTGCCGTCTATCTCCACACGGTAAGCGCCTATGTGCTGCGTAATGCCGCCCGCCTCGGTAGCGGTGACGTGGGCATGACGGATACAGTCGAGCAGAGAGGTCTTGCCGTGGTCAACGTGACCCATTACGACTACGACGGGCGCCCTTGTTACAAGATTCTCATCCGCATCGTCGCTGTCGTCTATTATTCTCTCCTCGATAGTCTCAATCGTCTCCTTCTCTATCTTGGCATGGAACTCCATAGCCACGAGAGAAGCCGTGTCGAAATCTATAACGTTATTTACGCTTGCCATTACGCCGAAGCTCATCAGCTTTGTAATTACCTCGGCAGCCCTTGCCTTAAGTCTGAGCGCAAGCTCGCCTACGGTGATCTCATCGGGTATCTGCACCGTAATGGGCTTTGCTCTTCTGTCCTTTTCTATACGGCGCATTCTCTCCTGCTCGGTCTCCTTGCGGGAGTTGCGGGGCTTGCCCCTCTGCTGTGAGCGCTGGGTTATCTTCTGCTTTGATACTACGGCGTTGACGTTGTGCATCTTCTCGCTTGCAAGACGGTCGTATTTTTCGTTGTAGCGCTCTATATCAACGTTCGAGGAACGGGTATTTATCACTCTGTTCCTGCTGCCGTAGCCCTCGTCCTTCGTTCCCTGCGGAGCCTGCTGAGCGGGTCTGGGCTGCTGCTTCTGCGCGGGTCTCTGAGCCTGCTGCGGCGCGCTCTTTTCGGGTCTCTTATCCTTGGGCTGTGACTTGCCGTGCTCTGCCGCCTGAGGCTTAGCGGGCTTGCCGCCTGCCGCCTTTTCGGGCTTTTTGCCTGCGGGCGCCGCGGGCGCGGTCTTGCCCGTCTTATCCTGAGCGGGCTTCGTCTCCTCTGAGGGAGCGGGCTCCTCCTGCGCGGATACGGGCTCCGCGGAAGCTTGCTCCTCCTCTGCATGAGATGCCGAATTGAAATACTCGTCAAAGCTTTCTACGCTCATCTTCTGAGTGAAATGCTCGAACACGATCCTCAGCTCGTCCTCGGTAAGAGTCGTGGTCGGCTTTTTAATTACGTCCATGCGCTCCTTAAGCACGTCGGCTACTTCCTTATTGGATAGATTGAGGTCCCTTGCGACCTCGCTGAGCTTATATTTTATCATATACATTCCTCCTGACTGTTTTGTGCACAAAGGGTCTTTATCTTCACAGCAAATCCGTTATCATTGACGGAAACTATACCTGTATGTTTTCTGCCAAGGGCATGACCCGTCTCCTCCATGGTGCAGCCCGAATAAATAAATTCAACTCCGTACTGCTCCGCAGCCGCGGCAGCAGCACTCTTAGATCTGTCCGAAAGCTCGTCCGACAGCAAAAGCAGCCTGCTCTCTCCGTTCTTCATAGAGATAACAGCAGCATCAAAGCCTGCCGTGAGCCTGCCTGCCCGTTTTGCTATACCGAGCAGCGACAGCAGCCTGTCTTTCATTTCCGTCAATTCCCCCGTTTCGTCACAAACCGCCTTATCAGCCCTCTGTACCGCCGTCCTCAGCCTCGCCAAGCTCCTGCTCAAGACGTTCATATACGTCGTCGGGTATCCTGCAGCTAAAGGCCTTTTCAAATCTCCTTGCCTTTCTTGCTTTTGCGAGACAGTCCGCATTTTTGCAGACGTACGCTCCTCTGCCGGGCTTCTTGCCCGTAAGGTCTACGCTTATGCCGCCCGCCTTTATTATCTGTCCGTTTTCGTCCGTCTCGTCGGGCGCCTTTACCACCCTGACAAGCTGCCTCTTTTCTTTCATCTCATTGCAGCCCGTACATTTTCTCAGCGGTATTTTTTTCTGCTTCATTCAGGCTCCCTCCTTTCACGGAACTCAGCTCATCAGCTCATTCCTCGGTATCGGCTTCGCTGCTGTCCTCCTGTACGGGCAGTATTTCCTCCTCAGCCTGTACTTCTGTTTCCGGTGCGTTTTCTGCTCCGTCCTCTGTCTCTGCAGCAGGCTCCTGCGCCTTTGCGGGGGCTTCCGGCTCCTCCTCTTCGCCGAAGAAGCCGCTCTCGGGTCTTATATCTATCTTCCAGCCCGTAAGCTTTGCCGCAAGGCGAACGTTCTGTCCCTTGTTGCCGATAGCGAGCGAAAGCTGACTGTCGGGTACCGTCGCCTTGCACACTCTCTCGTTTACGGGGTCTATATCCACCTTTACCACCTCCGCAGGCGAAAGCGCCGCAGAAATGAACTTCACCGGATCCTCGCTGTATTCTACTATATCTATCTTCTCACCGCCGAGAACGTCCACTATCGTGCCTACCCTCTGACCTCTCGGACCTATGCAGGCGCCTACCGCGTCCACGTTCTCGTCACGGCTGCAAACAGCTATTTTCGTTCTTGAGCCCGCCTCTCTCGAGATGGACTTTATCTCTACCGTGCCGTCGAATATCTCCGGCACCTCAGACTCGAACAGTCTCTTTACAAGGTCGGGGTGCGTTCTTGATATTATAGCCCTCGGCTCCTTGCCGCCCGCTCTTATATCCACGATATATACCTTTACCTGCGAGCCTTCCTTAAGCTCCTCGCCGTTTATCTGCTCATTCTTCGGCAGAATGGCGATAGATTTGCCTAAGCGCAGCGTAGCGCTGCCCGTTTTGGGATCCACCTGCTCTACGGTCGCGGTAACTATCTCCTTGAGCTTGCTCTGATACTCTGCAAGCGCCTGACCCTTTTCGCCGTCGCGTATGCCCTGTCTTATAATGTTCCTTGCGGTCTGTACGGCTATCCTGCCGAAATCCCTTGGATCGAGCCTGATACCGACCTTATCGTCGGGCATTGCGGTCTTTACTATCTTTCTTGCCTCTTCAACTGATATCTCGCGGTTTTTGTCCTCTACCTCCTCAACTACCGTCTTGTTGAGATACACCTCAAAGATACCCGTATCGGGCTCCATTTTGATGTTTACGTCCTCGTTGCCGCCGTAGGTGCTCTTGCAGGCGGTGATGATAGCCTTCTGTATCTGGCTGATCATAAAGTCAACGGCT